>RXJP01000161.1 GCA_003963315.1 Rhodocyclaceae bacterium
ATGGAAAGGTCGGGGTCTACGTCCAGAGGCGCATCCAGGGAAGCGGTACGCTCGGAGAGGGCCAGGATGTGCTGCACCTCCTCGATGGGCTTGTCCAACAGCCGGGCTACTTCTTCGATACTGTGGTGATGGCCGGCTTCTTCGCCGGTGTCGATCTTGCGCAGGGTACGCAACACCAGATTGAGTTCCTTCACCACGTGCACCGGCAGGCGGATGGTGCGGCACTGGTTCATGATGGCCCGCTCGATGTTCTGCCGTATCCACCAGGTGGCATAGGTGGAAAAACGGAAGCCCCGCTCCGGGTCGAATTTTTCCAGGGCGTGGATCAGGCCCAGGTTGCCTTCCTCGATCAGGTCATCCAGGGGCACGCCGCGATTCTGATAATGGCGGGCGATGCTCACCACCAGCCGCAAATTGGATTCGATCATGCGCTGACGAGCGGCGAAATCCCCCGCCAGGGACGCCCGGGACAGGGTCTTTTCCTCCGCGGCGGTGAGCAGCGGGCTGGTGCCGATTTCATTGAGGTAGAGCTGGGTAATGTCGTCGAGGAACTCCATTTCGGGTTCCGCGACGGCCGGGTCATCCGCTGGCGTCGCCAGGGGTTCTTCACCGTCCGCAGGAGGCAGCCCTATTCCATCCTCGTCATCATCCCCGGGCGGCTCATTGATGGAATCGTCCTTCATGGCGGCTGGCTTCCCGTGAAAAATCAGCGTTTGGGGAGATAGCCGATGGGATCCACCGGCTTGCCTTGTTTACGTATCTCGAAGTGCAACTTGGGCTGATCCGCGTCGCTGCTGCCCACTTCGGCGATCTTCATGCCCTTGCCCACGGCCTGGCCTTCCTTGACCAGTATCTTGCTGTTGTGGGCATAGGCGGAAAGATAGACGGCATCATGTTTGATGATAACCAGGTTGCCGTAACCACGTAGCCCTGTGCCGGCATACACCACTTTGCCCGGAGCGGCAGCGAGCACCGGATCGCCAAGCTTGCCACTCAGGTCGATGCCCTTATTGGTGGCCTCATTGAAGGTCGCCAACACTTTGCCGTTGCCCGGCCAGGACCAATCACCCTCGGCCATGGGCGCAGCGGCGGCAGTCTTATCGACCGGCTTTTCCGCCACCGCCTCAGGGGCGGGTTTGGGCTCGGCAGGCGGAGGATTGTCGCCCTGCTTCAAACGCGCCAAGGCCTCGTCGGAATAAGGCTGGGTGCCGCCCTTGGGCTCGCGTTTGATGCCGTCCGCCACCGGCGTACGGCTCTCGACACCGGGGGGTGGCGTGACGGGACGAACCACCGCGGCGCCTTCAGGAGGCACTACGCGCAACACCTGGCCTACGTTGATCTTGTTGGGATCTTCCAGGTTGTTCCAGGCCGCCACCTCGCGATAATCCTGACCGTGATCCAGGGAAATGCGCAGCAGGTTGTCGCCCTTCTTGACCAGGTAAAACCCGGGAGGAATCTCCGCGGGAACAACAGCCTTCTCGGTCGGAACCGGCGTTGCCTGGCCCCGATCAACCACCGGCACCGGCGCCTGATTGGCGCATCCAGCCAGCAGTGCAGCGAGGGAAAGAACGGCGATCTGGGTCAGGCGAAGATTCATTCGACTCCCGGCAGCAAAGGAACAAAACGCACCGCATCGTAACGTGTTTCGACAAAGCCGTCAGGCCCGCGCTCGATCATAGCCAAGACCTGATCGGCGCCATTGCTGCTGCCGAGGGGCAGGATCAGACGACCGCCCGGGGCGAGCTGATCCAACAACTTGGCTGGCACCTGGGCCGCCGCGGCAGCCAGGATGATGGTATCAAAAGGCGCGGCCTCCGGCAGCCCCAGGTTGCCATCGGCATGTTTGAGCCGGACGTTGGACATGCGCAATTGGCGCAAGTTCTCCCGCGCCCGGGCCAACAAGGGACCGATCCGTTCCACCGCATAAACATCCTTGGTCAGGGTTGCCAGCACGGCGGCCTGGTAACCGCAACCCGCCCCCACTTCCAGGGTCTTGCCCAGGCTGGTGCGGCCGACCAACAAAAGCTCGCACATGCGCGCCACGACGAAGGGCTGGGAAATGGTCTGCCCCAAAATCAGGGGTAGGGCTGTGTCCTCATAGGCACGATGGGCCAGGGCGGGTTCGACAAAGATATGCCTGGGCACGGACCCTAATGCCGCCAATACCCGTTCGTCACGCACCCCTTCCGTCCGCAGCCGCTCCACCATGCGGGCGCGGGTACGCTGGGAGGTCATGCCGATGCCTTGCAAACTCATGACAGCCAGTTCCTCAGGGTTTCCAGTTGACCGCTATGGGTCAAGTCGATCTGCAAGGGTGTGACGGACACGTAATCGTTGGCCACCGCATGGAAATCCGTACCTTCGCCGGCATCCGCCGCAGCACCGGCCGGACCGACCCAATACACAGTTTCGCCGCGGGGGTTCAATTGTTTTACCACCGGTTCGGCCTTGTGGCGCCGACCAAGGCGGGTCACTTGAATGCCTCGGATGCGATCCAAGGGAATATCCGGCACGTTGACGTTGAGCAGTACCGGCTGGGGGAAGGCGCCCCCCTGGAAACGCTGCACCAGGTCACAGGCAATCCGTGCCGCGGTGTCGTAATGGCTCACGGCCTTGCCATGTTTGCCCGCCAGGGAAATGGCAATGGCGGGCACACCGAGCAGATAGCCTTCCGTCGCTGCCGCGACAGTACCGGAATACAGGGTGTCGTCGCCCATGTTGGCACCGTTGTTGATGCCGGAAAGCACCATGTCCGGCTGGTGGTCCAGCATGCCTGTTACCGCCAAATGGACGCAATCGGTGGGGGTACCGTTGACGAAATAGTAGCCGCCGGGCGCGATGCGCAAGCTCAGGGGACGATCGAGAGTGAGGGAATTACTGGCACCGCTGCGGTCCTGTTCAGGCGCGACGACGGTTGCTTGAGCGATGCCGGGGAGAAGAGAGACTGCCTGAGTGAGGGCAGCAATGCCGGGAGCCAGATAACCGTCGTCGTTGCTCAGGAGTATGCGCATGACGGCGAGAATGGAAGTCCGGTTTAGAAAATCCTGGTGGGGATTGAGAAAATGGTCGGGGCGGCGGGATTCGAACTCGCGACCCCTTGCACCCCATGCAAGTGCGCTACCAGGCTGCGCTACGCCCCGACTGAGGAAAAGATTCTAGCAGAATTTCTTGGATTTTCTACGTCAGACTTTGAGAATTTCCAAGATTTCCGACAGCTCGTCCCGCAGGGAAAGGGCTTCGCCAGGGGTTTCCTTTATTGGCTCGCGCACCTCATGCCGATGGGATAAGCCTTCATCCAGGCGATTGCGGGCGCCGCTGATGGTGAAACCCTCTTCATACAACAACTGTCGTATCCGGCGCACCAGCAATACTTCATGGTGTTGGTAATAGCGCCGGTTGCCACGCCGTTTGACCGGCTTCAGCTGGGTGAACTCCTGCTCCCAATAACGCAGGACATGGGGCTTGACCATGCAAAGGTCGCTCACCTCACCGATGGTGAAGTAACGCTTCGCCGGTATCGGCGGCAGGTCGATACGTTCAGCCGAGGTCGCCATTCTGTATGTCTTAGACGGTCGCCTTCAGTTTTTGGCTGGCGTGGAAGGTGACGACACGACGTGCGGTGATGGGAATCTCTTCACCGGTCTTGGGATTGCGGCCGGGCCGCTGGGGTTTGTCGCGCAACTGGAAATTGCCAAAACCGGAAAGTTTGACGCTATCGCCAGCTTCAAGGGCAGTACGCACTTCTTCAAAAAAGCCTTCCACCATGTCCTTGGCTTCGCGCTTGTTGAGACCCACTTTTTCAAAAAGCAGATCGGCCAGTTCCGCCTTGGTCAGCGTCACGCTGTTGCCTAATTTTGCTGTGTTCATATCCATCCTAATGATCCTCGGTACGGGGCCGAATGCCCTTAGCGCCGCAGCTCGGCAGCGAAAGATTGTTCCGCCGCAGCCACCAATCCAGCCACTGCGGATTCCACTTCAGCGTCCTCAAGAGTTTTTTGAGTATCTTGCATAACTACCCGGAATGCAAGGCTTTTTCTGCCTTCCGCCACTCCTTTGCCCTGATAAAGATCAAACAATTCGATGTCCCGGACAATGGCTGGCGCGGCTTTCTTCAAGGTATCCCGCAAGGCCTGCCAAGGGGTTTCCTGGCTGACGATCAAGGCGAGGTCGCGCACTACCGCAGGGAAGCGGGAAACTTCACGATATACAGGGAAAGGCTGTTCCAGAAGAGGAGGCAACTCCAATTCGAACACCACCGGCGCAGTACCCAAATCGTATTTCTGCACCCAACGGGGATGAAGCTCTCCCAGAACGCCGACCGGATGGTCATCCAACAAAACGGTGGCAGAACGTCCGGGATGCAGAGCCGGATGATCAAGTTTCTCAAAGCGAAGTTCGCGACCGGTGAACAAGGTTTCCACATCGGCCTTGAGATCGTAGAAATCCACTTTACGACTCTCCCCACCCCATTGCTCGGGCAAGGCGGAGCCGGCAGCCAACGCGGCCAGGCGCCGGGGTTGGCGATAACCTTGCACCGGCTGACCATCCTTGTCGGCGAAGAAGGTGCGGCCGATTTCAAACACACGGACCCGCTCCTGCTGCCGCTTGCGATTGGTGACCAACACGTTGACCAGGCCGCCGATCAAGCTGGTACGCATCACGCCCATCTGGCTGGCAATGGGATTGGCAAGCAGGATGGGATTGTCGTTGCCGCTGAAGTCCGCCTCCCAGGCAGCTTCGACAAAACTGAAGTTGATGGTTTCCTGATAGCCCAGGTCCGCCACGCGGCGGCGTAGGGCCATGGGGCCGCGCTTTTCCTCGGGCAGCGGCATCATCTGCATCAGCGCCTTGGGAGGGCGGGCCACGATGTTGTCGTAGCCGTAGAGCCGCCCCACTTCCTCGATCAGGTCTTCCTCGATCTCGATATCGAAACGGTGGGAAGGCGGCGTCACCAGGAAACCTTCACCGGCGGGTTTGCAGTCCAGGCCAAGGCCGCTCAGCAACTTGCCGATCTGTGCGGCATCGAGGGGAATGCCCAGCACCTTGACCACCCGCTGGCTGCGCAGTTGTACCGGCTTGCGCTGGGGCAGATGGGCGGCTTCCACCGCCTCCACCACAGGGCCGGGTTGACCGCCGCAGATGTCTAGAATGAACTGGGTCGCCCGTTCCAGGGCCTTGCCCTGCAAGGCGAAATCCACACCCCGTTCGAAACGGAAGGAGGAGTCGGAGGAGAAACCCAGGGCACGGGCCTTGCCGGCAATCGCGTCAGGGGCGAAGAAGGCGGACTCGAGAAAGATTTCCGTGGTGGCATCGGTCACCCCGGACTCATCGCCGCCCATGATGCCTGCCAGGGCCAAGGCATGGGCTTCGTCCGCGATCAGCGCCACGTCGCTTGCGGGCGCGACGGTCTGGCCGTTGAGCAACAACACTTGCTCCCCTGGGTTGGGGAAACGCACATGCATGGCGCCGGACAGCTTGGCGTTGTCGAAGGCATGCATGGGCTGGCCCAGTTCCAGCATCACGTAGTTGGTCACATCCACCGCGGCGGAAATGGAACGGATGCCGCAGCGTTCCAGGCGCTGCTTCATCCAGTCCGGCGTCGCCGCAGCGGCATTGACGCCCTTGATGATCCTTCCCATATAGCGGGGACAGGCGGTCGGCGCATCCAGCACCACGGCACGACGATCGGTGATGGCGGCAGCCACCGGCGCAACCGCAGGCAGGGCCAAGGGCGCTGTGGTCAAGGCCGCCACTTCGCGGGCAATGCCCGACAGGGAAAGGCAGTCGGCCCTATTGGGGGTGAGCTTGATGGTGATCAGGGTGTCGTCCAGGTCCAGGTACTGGCGGATGTCCTGACCGACGGGCGCATTATCCGGCAACACCAGCAGGCCGCCGGCGTCATCGGCAATACCCAGTTCCTTGGCGGAACAGAGCATGCCGGAACTCTCGATGCCGCGTACCTTGGCTTGCTTGATCTGGAAATCCCCGGGCAGCCTGGCCCCCACCAAGGCGCAGGGCACCTTGAGGCCCGCCGCCACATTGGGCGCACCACAGACGATCTGCAAAGTGCCGTGCTCACCGGCATCCACCTGGCACAGACTGAGACGGTCGGCATCGGGATGCTTTTCGCGGGAGATGACCTGGGCCACCACCACCTTGTCGAAGGCCGGGGCCACCGGTTCCATCTCTTCCACTTCCAACCCGGCCATGGTCAGGGTATGGGCCAGCTCCTCCGTGGTCAGGGAGGGATTCACGAGGCTGCGCAGCCAGGATACGGAGAATTGCATGGACGATATCTCGCGGGAAGCGGGTCAGTTGAATTGCGACAGGAAACGCAGGTCGCCTTCGAAGAACAGGCGCAGGTCGTTGATGCCGTAACGAAGCATGGTGAGACGGTCCGGCCCCATGCCGAAAGCGAAGCCGGTGTACTTCTCCGGATCGATGCCGCCGAAGCGCAGTACATTGGGATGAACCACGCCGCAGCCGGCGATTTCCAGCCAGCGGCCCTTGAGCGGGCCGCTCATGAAGGCCACGTCGATCTCGGCGGAAGGCTCGGTGAAGGGGAAAAAGGAAGGACGGAAACGTACCGTAAGGTCGTCCGTCTCGAAGAAATTCTTGAGGAAGTCCGCCACCACGCCCTTGAGGTCGGCGAAGCTCACTTCCTGGCCGACCCACAACCCTTCCACTTGGTGGAACATGGGAGAGTGGGTGGCATCGGAGTCCACGCGATAGACCCGCCCGGGGGCGATGATGCGGATCTCCGGCATGCTCTCAAGATGGCCGTACTTGGCCACATGGGCCTGCATGTAGCGCACCTGCACCGGGCTGGTGTGGGTACGTAACAGCACGTCTTCGCGCACCTTGCCGGCTTCGTCAAGCAGGTAGAAGGTGTCGTGCATGGAGCGGGCCGGATGGTTGTCCGGCGTATTCAAGGCAGTGAAGTTATGCCAATCGGATTCAATCTCGGGCCCGTCGGCCACCTCGAAGCCGATGGAGCGGAACAGTTGCTCCACCCGTTCCAGGCTGCGCATCACCGGATGCAGGCCACCCGTGGGCTGGCCTCGGCCAGGCAAGGTCACATCCAAGGCTTCAGCGGCCAACTGAGCTTGCAGCGCGGCTTCGCGCAGGGCTTCGCGGCGGGCATTGAGGGCGGACTCCACCTGTTCCTTGGCCGCGTTGATGGCGGCGCCGGCGCTCTTGCGCTCCTCGGGTGACAGCTTGCCCAGGCCCTTGAGCAGTTCCGTCAGGGAACCGCTCTTGCCCAGATAGCGGGCCTTGGCCTCCTCCAGCTTGGCCGGCTCGGTCACCGACGCAAATTCGGCCGCCGCATCGGCGACCAGTTGTTCGAGATTATTCATGGCATGGGTGCAAGCAACACAATGCAAAAGGGAGGCCCCGGTTACCCAAGACCTCCCCTCGGAGACAGCAGGGACGTATTACGCGCCGAGCTTGGCCTTGGCTTGGTTCGCCAGTGCCGCAAAAGCGGGCTTGTCGAACACAGCCAGGTCGGCCAGTACCTTGCGGTCCACTTCGATGGACGCCTTCTTCAGGCCGTTCATGAAGGTGCTGTACTTCATACCCACTTCCCGGGCAGCCGCGTTGATACGGGCAATCCACAGGACGCGGAATTGACGCTTGCGTTGGCGACGGTCACGGTAGGCGTATTGACCGGCCTTCATCACCGCTTCTTTGGCGATGCGATAGACCGTACTGCGACGACCGCGATAGCCTTTGGCGAGCTTGAGAACCTTCTTGTGGCGCGCGCGCGCCGTTACACCACGTTTTACGCGAGGCATGGTAAATCTCCTTTACGCGTAGGGAAGCATGGCGCGAACCAGCTTCACATCGGATTCATGAACTTCTGCCATGCCACGCAATTGACGCTTAACCTTGGTGGACTTCTTGGTCAGGATGTGGCGCTTGAACGCCTGGGAGCGCTTGATGCTGCCGCTGCCGCGCACTTTGAAGCGCTTCAGGGCACCGCTCTTGGTCTTCATCTTCGGCATCGAAGATTTCTCCTTATGACACGGAGCAAGGTGGTTGTCGCCTTGACAACTCTTGATAACCCGCACCGCTTGGGTTCCCCGTCGCCCCTTGCAGGGCAACGGAGGAATTCTGTACAGCCTTACTTCGCCTGCTTCTTGGAGGGCGACAGCACCATGATCAGCTGTCGGCCTTCCATCTTCGGAAATTGCTCAACCAGAGCGACTTCCTCCAGATCGGTCTTGATGCGTTCCAGCACCCGCATACCGATTTCCTGGTGGGCCATTTCCCGCCCGCGAAAGCGCAGGGTGATCTTGGCCTTGTCTCCTTCGCCCAGAAACTTGGTGACGTTGCGCAGCTTGATCTGGTAGTCGTTCTCGTCCGTACCCGGACGGAACTTGACTTCCTTGACCTGCACCTGCTTCTGCTTCAGCTTGGCCTCGTGGGCGCGCTTGGATTCCTGATACTTGAACTTACCAAAGTCCATGATCTTGCACACCGGCGGCTGCGCCATGGGTGCGATCTCTACCAGATCCAGTTCCGCTTCCTCCGCCATCGCCAGGGCCTGGCGGATGGGGACGATACCTAGCTTCTCACCTTCTTCCCCGACAAGACGGATTTCGGGGGTGGTTATTTCATCATTGACGCGCTGCGTCTTGTCCTGGGCGATGGTTCAATACTCCAAAAATTTAAAAAATCGGGTCGCTACGCCCGGCTGCTTTTTTCAGCAAGCAGGCGATCCAACAAAGCATCGGGGGACATTTGCCCGAGATCCTGATTGCCCCGGGCACGTACAGCGACCAACCCTTCGGCCTTTTCCTTATCACCAACCACGAGCAGATAAGGCCGCTTTAGCAAACTATGTTCGCGGATTTTATAGGTTATTTTCTCGTTCCGCAAATCGCAGTCGGCGCGGAAACCGGCTTTTCGCAGCTTTTCCGCGACAGCCTGGGCGTAATCGGCCTGGCCTTCGGAGATGCTCATGACCACCGCCTGGACCGGAGACAGCCATAAAGGCAAGGCACCAGCGTGGTTTTCGATCAGGATGCCGATGAAGCGTTCCAGGGAGCCAAGGATGGCCCGATGCAGCATCACCGGGGTATGGCGGGCATTGTCCTCCCCGACATATTCCGCGCCGAGGCGGCCAGGCATGGAGAAATCCACCTGCACGGTACCGCATTGCCAGGAGCGGCCGATGGCGTCCTTGATATGGAATTCGATCTTGGGGCCGTAGAAGGCCCCCTCCCCCGGCAGCTCTTCCCATTCCAGGCCGCTGGCTTTGAGGCCGCAGCGCAGGGCGTCTTCCGCCTTGTCCCAGACCTCGTCGGAACCGACCCGGCTTTCCGGGCGCAAGGCCAGTTTGACCGCCACCTCGGTGAAGCCGAAATCGGCGTACACCTTGCGCACCAGGGCGTTGAAGGCGGTGACTTCGGCCTCGATCTGGTCTTCGGTACAGAAAATGTGGCCATCGTCCTGGGTGAAGCCGCGCACCCGCATCACCCCGTGCAAGGCGCCGGAGGGTTCATTGCGGTGACAGGAGCCGAATTCGCCGTAGCGCAGGGGCAGCTCCTTGTAGGAACGCAGGCCGTCATTGAAGATTTGCACATGGCCTGGGCAGTTCATGGGCTTCACCGCGTAATCCCGGCTTTCGGACTCGGTGGTGAACATATTGGCCTTGTAGTGCTCCCAGTGGCCGGACTTTTCCCACAGGCTCCGGTCCAGAATCTGCGGGCAGCGCACTTCCTGGTAGCCGTTGTCGCGATAGACGGCGCGCATGTACTGCTCGATTTCCTGCCATACCGTCCAGCCATGGGGATGCCAGAACACCAGACCGGGGGCTTCTTCCTGCAAATGGAATAGGTCGAGCTGCTTGCCCAGTTTGCGGTGGTCGCGTTTCTCCGCCTCTTCCAGCATGTGCAGGTAGGCGTCCAGTTCTTCCTTCTTGGCCCAGGCAGTGCCGTAGATGCGCTGCAACTGCTCGTTCTTGGAATCGCCGCGCCAATAGGCGCCGGCCACCTTCATCAGCTTGAAAGCCTTGAGCTTGCCGGTAGAAGGTACGTGGGGTCCGCGGCAGAGGTCGATGAAATCACCTTCACGGTAGAGACCGATGGCTTGGTCGGCGGGAATGGCGGCGATCAACTCGGCTTTGTAGTGCTCGCCCAGGCCCTTGAAGAATTCCACGGCCTTGTCACGTTCCCATTCCTCGCGGGTGATAGGAAAGTCCTTCTTAGCCAGCTCGGCCATGCGCTTTTCAATGGCCAACAGGTCTTCCGGCGTGAACGGGCGCTTGTAGGCGAAGTCGTAGTAGAAGCCGTTCTCCACCACTGGGCCAATGGTGACCTGGGCTTCGGGGAACAGATCCTTCACCGCATAGGCCAGCAGGTGAGCGGTGGAGTGGCGGATAACCTCCAAACCATCGGCATCCTTGTCTGTGATGATCGCCAGCGCGGCATCGGCGGTAATGAGGAAACTGGTATCCACCAGCTTGCCGTCGACACGACCTGCCAGGGCGGCCTTGGCCAGCCCGGCACCGATGGAAGCAGCCACTTGGGCCACTGTCAGCGCTTCGGGGTATTCCCGCTTGGAACCGTCGGGAAGGGTAATCACCGGCATGTTTGCTCACTCCAAAAATGGCAACAGGGCGAAACGCACTGTTCGCCCTGTATCAAAGACGGCCTGCATTTTAACGGAAACCGCCTCCCGGGCGGCTGCCGTCTGCGATTAAGTCGCGCCCTTGAGCACCCATTCGATCACGGCCTTGAGATCGGCATCGTTGAGCTTGTCGGGCCCTGTAGCCGGCATGGCCATGGTACCCCAGGCGCCGCTGCCGCCCTTACGCACCTTTTCCATCAACTTGGCGACGGCATCCTTCTGCCCCTTGTACTTGTCCGCCACGTCCTTATAGGCGGGTCCTACTATTTTCTTGTCCACCCCGTGACAGGCCATACACCCGCCCTTTTGCGCCAAGGGCAGGCTGGCATGGGCGATAGACGTAAATGCTGTCGTGACAGTCAACAAAACAAGACTATTAAGCATTTTGTTCATACAGACCTCCTCTTGAATGGAAAACCTAGCGCTTTCCTCGTGCCGATTGTAGAGTGGCCAGGAGACCACGCTATAAAAAGGTTAATGCGAATGGTTGGCGGCGTAACTTTCATCCACCGCCCGTACCAATTTCCGTCGGCGCAACAATATCCAGCAGGTCGCCAGAGCCAGCAGCAGGGACTCACCAAGCAGGGTGTGCGGGGCATCGAAATGCGCCGCAACAAAGCCTGCCGCGAGACCGCCCAAGGCATCGAAGCCAAAACGGGTGGCAGTGAAAAAAGAAATGATGCGTCCCCGCAAATGCTCCGGCGCTATGCTTTGCAGCACAGAATTGGCGCCCACATTGGTTACCGAAATACCGAAGCCCAAGGCTGCCATAGCAAATAAGGCCGGCACAAAATGTGATGAAAGAGCAAAAGTGGCCAACGCTACGGTACTCACCCCCATCCCCCCGACCACCGCCCTCGTCGTATGCCCGGTAGTACGCCGTGTCGCTAGAAATACGGTTGAAGCCAGAGCGCCGCAGCCGGCTGCCCCCCAGAGCAAACCCAAGGTACGAGCGTCACCGCCGAACACCACCTTGGCGAAGATGGGCAACAACACCGCGTAGGCTGAGGCGGTGAGGTTAAGGCTTATCAAGGCGATGATGACGACACGGATGGGAAAGGATTCGAAGGCATAACGCACGCCTTCGCGGAACACATGACCCACAGCGCCCGTCGCTCTAGGCGTGGCGGCCACTTCCAGCCGTATCAGGCTGAAGATCAGGGCACCGAAAGAAATGGCATTGAGCAGAAAGCAGAAAGCTTCAGACGTCAGCCCCACCAGCAGACCAGCGATGGGCGGCCCAATGAAGCGGCCGCTGTTGAACAGGGAGGCATTGAGGGCTACTGCGTTACCCAGGTCCGCCCTGCTGCCCACCATGCCGCGCAGCAGAGACTGGCGTAAGGGCGTCTCCACAGAGTTGAGCATACCCAACAGCAACGAAAGACAAACGATCAGGATAGGATTGATCCAGCCGAACCAGGTCAGCAACGCCAGCACCGCTGCCTGGATGGTCAGCAGGATTTCCACGCCGATCAACAGTCGGCGCTTGTCGTGCCGGTCTATCCAAGCGCCGGCCAGGGGACCCACGAACAATTGCGGCGCCAGGGCACAAAACGCAGTGACACCCAACAACTCGGAAGAGCCGGTCAGCCGGTACACCAGCCAGGCCATGGCCACCTGCTGTACCCAGGAACCGAGGATGGAAACAGCTTGGCCGAAGAAATAGACACGGAAATTGCGATGGCGTAGCGCACGCAGCGATTCGGGCAAACGGGAAATAGGCGCTACGGGAGGGGCGGGACTCGGCTGACTCATGACATCGGGGAGAAGAATTCTGCCTGCAATTGTAGCCCGCCACCCCGCCACGATCCCGTCAAAATCCCATACTCAGGTATTTCAACTCGGTGTATTCCTCCAGGCCATGACGGGAGCCTTCTCGCCCCAGACCCGAGTGCTTGACGCCACCGAAGGGCGCCGCCTCGGTGGAAATAGCGCCGGTGTTGATCCCCACCATCCCGTACTCCAGGGCTTCGCTGATGCGCCAGACGCGTCCGATGTCGCGACTATAAAAATAGGCGGCAAGGCCGTATTCGGTGGCATTGGCCAGTTTCACGGCCTCATCTTCGGTGTCGAACTTGAACAAGGGCGCCACCGGGCCGAAGATTTCTTCCCTAGCGACCTTCATGCTTGTAGTGACCCCCGTCAACACAGTGGGTTCAAACCAGGTACGACCAAGGCTATGGCGCTTGCCGCCGGAGATGGCCTTGGCTCCCTTGTCCAGGGCATCCTTGACCAGGGACTCCACCTTGTCGATAGCGGCGACGTCGATCAAAGGCCCTTGGGTGACGCCCGCCTCCAAGCCATTGCCCACCTTGAGAGTAGTCACGGCAGCGACCAATTTCTCGGCGAACTGGTCGTAGATGCCCGACTGCACCAGGAAGCGATTGGAGCAGACGCAGGTCTGGCCGGCGTTGCGGTATTTGGAGGCGATGGCCCCAGCGACGGCGGCATCCACATCGGCATCGTCGAAGACGATGAAGGGCGCATTGCCCCCCAGTTCCAAGGACAATTTCTTGAGGGTCGGGGCGCACTGGGCCATGAGCAAACGCCCCACTGCCGTAGAGCCGGTGAAGGTCAATTTACGCACGGTTTCGCTGGCGGTCATTTCACCGCCTATGGTTTCCGCCTCGCCCGTAACCACACTGAATACGCCGGCAGGAACACCCGCCCGTTCCGCCAATGCAGCCAAGGCCAGGGCGGACAGGGGCGTCTGCTCGGCGGGTTTCAGCACCATGGTGCAGCCGGCCGCCAGGGCCGGACCTACCTTGCGGGTAATCATAGCGGAAGGAAAGTTCCAGGGTGTGATGGCGGCGCATACGCCTACCGGCTCCCGTTGCACGATGAGTTTTCGGTCGGCAAAGGGGGACGGAATCGTCTCACCGTAGATGCGCTTGGCTTCCTCGGCGAACCACTCCAGGAAGGATGCGGCATAGAGGATTTCACCCTTGGCTTCGGCCAGGGGCTTGCCCTGCTCCAGGGTCATCAGCAGCGCCAAGTCATCTTGATGTTCGATCATCAGCTCATACCAGCGGCGCAGGATGCGGGAACGGTCGATGGCCTTCTTGGCTTTCCAGGCCGGCAGCGCCGCCTCGGCAGCGGCAATGGCGCGCTTGGTTTCTGCCACACCGCACCAGGGCACAGTGGCGACCACCTCGCCCGTGGCCGGATTGGTGACATCAATCGCCTTACCGCCATCAGCACCAACCCACCGGCCGTCGATATAACAAGCCTGGCGCAACAGTGCCTGATCCTTGATCTGTTCCCTTGTCATTCCCTACTCCTCGCAATCAAACCAGCGCCCATCCGGTGCGCACCGTCTGCCACTTTATCCGCCTCTGCAAAGACGGTAAACGCGATGGCCTCACGCCCCACCCCCACCAACGAGGGCCCAGACTACGCGACCCGCATCGTTTTTTCGAAAACAGCGACTTGCGTGGAGAAGACAATAAAAAAAGCCGCACCGGATTTCCGGAGCGGCTTTTTTTATCGACTACCTGTTTCCCTAGGGAATTTGGTAGGCGCGATTGGACTCGAACCAACGACCCCCACCATGTCAAGGTGGTGCTCTAACCAGCTGAGCTACGCGCCTGCAAAAGAGCCGCGCATTCTACCGAAATTGCGCGGCCCGTCAAGACAACTTAAGAGGACAAAGCGTTCTTGATCTGCTCCAGGGTGGAAGGATCGTCGATGGTGGTCAGGTCGCCCGGATCGCGGCCTTCGGCCAGGGCCTGAATGGACCGGCGCAGCATCTTGCCGGAGCGGGTCTTGGGCAGGCCGCTGACGAAATGCACATGCTTGGGCCGGGCGATGGCACCGAGGATGTTGTCCACCGTCTTCTTCACTTCCGCTTCCAGGGCGGCGCGCAGCTCCGGTGTGGCGATCCTGGCCGCATCCTTGACCACGGCAAAAGCCACCGGCTCCTGGCCCTTGAGTTTGTCTTCCACGCCCACCACCGCCACTTCGGCGATGGCGCTGTGGGCCTGCACGGCTTCTTCGATCTCGCGGGTGCCGAGGCGGTGGCCGGCGACGTTGATCACATCGTCGGTACGGCCGAGGATAAAGAAGTAGCCCTCGTCGTCCTTGATCGCCCAGTCGTAGGACGAGTACACCATCGGCTCCTTGAACAGGGTGAAGTAGGTGCTGACGAAGCGCTCGTCCTGGCCCCAAACGGTGGTCAGGTTGCCCGGCGGCAGGGGGGGAATCACGGCAGCGATACCCTTTTCGTTGGGACCGCATTCGCTGCCGTCGTCCCGGAATATCTTGAGGTTGTAGCCGTACACCGGGAAGCTGGGAGAGCCGTACTTGATCTTGGTCTTTTCCACGCCGGGGGCGGAGGCCAGCATGGGCCAGCCGGTTTCGGTCTGCCAGTAGTTGTCGATGACCGGCACGCCCAGCTCGGTCTGGATCCACTCATGGGTAGTCTGATCCAAGGGTTCGCCCGCCATGAACAAATGCTTGAGGCTGGAGAGGTCGTACTTGTGCATGTAGGCGGGGTCCTGTTTCTTCAGCACCCGGGCCGCGGTGGGCGCGGAGAACATGACGTTAACCTTGTATTTCTCGACGATCTGCCACCAGATGCCGGGGTCGGGACGCAGGGGCGTGCCTTCGTACATGACGGTGGCCATGCCGGCAATGAGGGGGCCGTAGATGATGTAACTGTGGCCCACCACCCAGCCGATGTCGGAGGTGGAGAAGAAGGTCTCGCCCTCGCCGCCGCAATAAATGTGCTTCATGGTGGACGCCAGGGCCACGGCGTAGCCGCCGGTGTCCCGCTGCACGCCCTTGGGCTTGCCGGTGGTGCCGGAGGTGTAGAGGATGTAGGAAGGCTCGGAGGATTCCATCCATTCGCAGGGTACGTCGGCATCCATGTGCTCGGCCCGCAGGCTGGCGTAGTCCACATCGCGGCCAGCCACCTTGCTGAATTCCTTGTCCAGGCCCCGGTCCACCATCAGCACCTTGGCCGGCTTGTGCTCGGCCTGGTTGATGGCGTCGTCCAGCAGGTGCTTGTAAGGCACGGCCTTGCCGTTGCGCATGCCGGCGTCGGAGGAGACGATCAGCACCGGCTTGGCATCGTCGATGCGGGTGGCCAGGGAGCCGGAGGCGAAGCCGCCGAAGACCACCGAGTGGATGGCGCCGATGCGGGCGCAGGCGAGGATGGCGAAGGTGGCCTGGGCGATCATGGGCATGTAGATCAGCACCCGGTCACCGCGCCTCACGCCCAGGCTCTTGTAGATGGCGGCCATACGCATGATCTCGGTCTTCAACTCGGCGAAGGTGTAGACCTTCTCCTCGTCGGTTTCGGTGGAAACGAAGATCAAGGCCCGGTCATTGGGCCGCTTGGCGGCATGGCGATCCACGGCGTTGTGGCACAGGTTGGTCTTGCCACCGACGAACCACTTGGCGAAAGGCGGACGGGAAAAATCGCAAACCTGGGTAAAGGGAGTTTGCCAGTCCACCAATTGCGCTTGCTCGGTCCAAAAGGCATCAGGTTGCTCGATGGAACGGCGATAGAACTCCTGATAGGTGGTCATGGCTTCGTCTCCTCTATGTTTTGGCTACGGCGGGCAATACCCCGACAACAGGGGATGTCCGCATTTGAATGCATAATTATGGCGAAGGCTTGCTTAGGCCAAGCTTACGGCAATGGATCAAACCTCAACAAAATTCGCCGACTGTTGTTTTCCGCCCCTTGGCTGGCGTCAAAACCCCCGGTTCCCAGTCCCTGGCTACGGCTATCGCGGGATTGGTCGCCGCCGCCGATTTCCAACCAGTCACCCCAGGCACCGTTCACCGTCGTAGACAACTCCAGCACTTGGGCAGCGCCCGGCAGGTTGGGCATCGGACGGGCATCCTCCGACACTACCGTGGCGACAACACGGTCGCCGCGGCTCTTCGGCAGAATGCGCAGACGACTACCCAGGCTGCGTAGCACCAGGCTTTCCGACACAACCTCCCCCGCCGGGCCACGGATAATCTGCCGTAGCCGGATGGGCCTGGTTTCGCCCACATTGAGGCCAGCCTCGCCACCGTCCATTACCACCAGAAATTGTTCGCTGCTGCTGGACTCATTGCGCTGGTTGCCGTAGGCCCCCGCGCCGTGCCAGCCCACGCCGCCGCTGGCATTTTGGCTTTGGCTTTGCGACTCCACCCGCACCGTCACCCGCAGGTTGCCCCCATCCGCCAAGGCCCCGCCAGCCACTCCCAACGCAAGCAGCAACAATGCTGCACGACACCATTTCCATAGACTCATGTCGCCTCCCATCTGTATGAACGTCGGACCACCCGCTGAGCATATCTTCAGTAGAAATCCTCACATTAGCCCATGATGATGGTGGCTATACTGCCCGGCACACTTTCCATCACAATCATTGGAGGATACCAAGTGAAACTGGAAACCATCGCCGTCCATGGCGGCTACTCGCCCGACCCCACCACCAAGGCGGTCGCTGTGCCGATTTATCAAACCACGTCCTACGCCTTCGACAATACCCAGCACGGCGCGGACCTGTTTGACCTGAAGGTGGCCGGCAACATCTACACCCGCATCATGAACCCCACCCAGGACGTGTTGGAAAAACGCGTCGCCGAACTGGAGGGCGGCATCGCCGGTTTGGCCCTTGCCTCGGGCCAAGCCGCCATCACCTATGCCATCCAGACCATTGCCGAAGCAGGCGACAACATCGTCTCCGCCGCCACCCTCTACGGCGGCACCTACAACCTGTTCGCCCACACCCTGCCCCAGTTCGGCATCCAGGTGCGCTTCGCCGACCACCGCGATCCGAGCTCTTTCGAGAAACTGATCGATGGCAAGACCAAGGCCATCTACGCCGAGACCATCGGCAATCCCCTGGGCAACATCACCGACATCGCCGCCCTGGCCGAGATCGCCCACCGCCACGGCATTCCCCTGATCGTGGACAACACCGTGCCTTCCCCCTACCTGTGCCGTCCCATCGAACACGGCGCCGACATCGTGGTGCACTCCCTGACCAAATACCTGGGCGGCCACGGCAACAGCATCGGCGGCATCATCGTGGATAGCGGCAAGTTCCCCTGGGCCCAGCACAAGGAACGCTTCAAGCGTCTCAATGAGCCCGACGTGTCCTACCACGGCGTGGTCTATACCGAAGCCCTCGGCCCCGCCGCCTTCATCGGCCGCGCCCGGGTGGTGCCCCTGCGCAACATGGGCGCGGCGATCAGCCCCTTCAATGCCTTCCTCATTCTGCAAGGGATCGAGACCCTGGCCCTGCGCATGGACCGTATCACCGATAACACCATCAAGATCGCCCAATACCTGAAGGGCCACAAGAAGGTGAAGTGGGTGAATTACGCCGGCCTGCCCGACCATGCCGACCATGGCCTGGCGAAGAAGTATCTGGGCGGCAAGCCTTCCGGCATCCTCACCTTCGGCGTCGAAGGCGGCAGCGCCGGCGGCGCCCGTTTCCAAGATGCATTGAAGCTTTTCACCCGGCTGGTGAACATCGGCGATGCCAAATCCCTGGCCTGCCATCCGGCCTCCACCACCCATCGCCAGCTTTCCCCGGCGGAAATGGTCAAGGCCGGGGTCACCGAGGATACGGTGCGACTTTCCATCGGCATCGAACATATCGACGATCTGATTGCTGATCTGGAGCAAGCCCTGGCAGCGGCTTGAACCATTCCGGGGAGCCCGAATTCTGGGCTCCCCGGAATGCCATGTGCCCACTGTCCGCCGCGTATGCGTTAATCCGTAGCCGGGGTCGGCATTGCGGCTTTTGCCGACAACACGGGCTCCTCAAAAAGCGAATTAATGACCACGCGGTCGATTTCCGGCCGATCCGGTATCGCATACAACACCGGGGTCATCAACTCCTCGAATATGCCGCGCAGTCCCCGGGCGCCCACCTTGTACTCCGCAGCCAATTCGGCAATCTGCTCGAAGGCCTGGGGTTTGATGAGCAACTCCACCCCTTCGTTTTTCAGCATGTCGCAAAACTGCTGGTAGATGGAGTTCCTCGGCTCGGTCATGACCCGAACCAAGGCTGCCTTCGACAAGGCACGAAAACGGGCAACGATGGGCAGCCGCCCCACAAACTCGGGGATCAGGCCGAAGGTGAACAAGTCATTGGGCTTGATGCGCTCGTTCAAGCGGTCGAGGATGTTCTGGTTTTCCTCTTCCGACATGGCGATGAAACCAAGATTCTGCGTTTTGGAGGTAATCTTCTCCAGGCCGACAAAGGCCCCGCCGCAGATAAATAGAATATTGGTAGTGTCGATGTACTGCTGCCCCGCCAGCTTCACCCGGGCGCCTTCCATGATTTTCAGCAAGGCGTGCTGCACCCGTTCCCCGGAGACGTTCCGCTCCTGCTCATCCGACGACTTGAGCTTGTCGATTTCATCAATGAAGACGATCCCGCACTGGGCTTTGGCCGTATCCCCTTGGGCCTTGTCCAGTAGCCGGGACAGCATGGCTTCGATATCTTCGTTGACGTATTTGGATTGGGCCAGGGAAGTCGCGTCGGCCGTGACAAAAGGCAGGGTCAACGCCTTGGCCAAGGTTTCGCAGAGCAGCGTTTTACCCGAACCGGTGGGCCCCACCAGCAGGATGTTGCTCTTGGCGAACTCCATGGCATCGGTACGGGGGCCAAGCACTTTCTTGTAGTGGGAATAGACCGCCACCGCCATGACTTTCTTGGCGTCGTCCTGATCTATGACGTAGCGATCCAGGTAGCGGACGATGGCGCTGGGCGTCATTTTCTGCTTGTGGCCCTCGGCATGGGCGGCGGCATTTTCCATAAGGGTTCCGATCCGGGCAATGATGCGATTTCCCAGCGCATGGAAGGCGCTAGCACAGCGGAAACTTTAGCACTGTCGCATCCAGCACCCTAGCGGGGGCGCTCCAGGAAAATCTCCAGAATCTGTTTGCGTAGCCAGCGGTTGGCGGAATCGTGGTGCACACGGGCATGCCATTGCTGGGTGATGGCCAACGCGGGGCTGGCAAAAGGCAAGGGTTTGATGCAGAGATCGTCCCGGGTGTCCTGCACAACCGCGTTGGCAAGGCGACTGGGAATCGTCAACAACAAATCGGAACCGGACAGGATGGATGACAACCCCAAGGCATGGGCAGCGACAAAGGTCACTTGACGGGTGACGTTTTCTCGGCTGAACAAGGCATCCAAGGTGGACCGGAGCAAGCCATAGGTCGAGCCGCCGGGCCGATAATCAATGTGACGGGCCTTGAGATAGTCCGCCTTGGTTAGACGCTTCTTCGCCAGGGGGTGGGCGGCGCTCATCATCACCACGAAGGTTTCTGCGAACAGGCGCTGGCGGAAATAACCGTCGCCCATGGCCGGCCAGTTGGCGATAGCCAGATCCACCACCCCGTCCTTCATCATCTGCCGTCCCACATCCACCGGCTCATCCACCGTCTCGAAGCGTAGGTTGGGCGCGGAATTCTGGACATGGGCAATCAACCGGGGCAGGAAAACCAGTTGGGCCAGATCGTTCACATAAATGCGGAAACAGCGGTCGGAGACGGCCGGATCGAAGGCTTGCAGGCTTTCCACCGCCATGCCGAGGTGCCGCAGCCCCTCCTCCACCGGACCGATCAGCTTGTCGGCCACGGGGGTCGGCAACACGCCGCTGGAGGTGCGCACGAAGAGGGGGTCGCCCAATTGCTCCCGCAATCGCTTGAGGGCATTGCTGACTGCCGATTGGGTCATGCCTACCTGCAGGCCGGCGCGGGAAACGCTGCCGGTGGCGTAGATGGCACGAAAGATTTTCAACAAGTTGAGATCGAGGGCGGTGGGGTTCATGGCCAAGGAGGGGTGCCGTGCATGATATTTACAAACAATATAAGTTTAATCATGAAGTTTTGTTGGACTAAATAACACCAAAAAAATAAATTGGCTCGACGCAAAACACCCGCCCCGCCGCAATGCGAACTTGGGACATTGGAGAACAAGCCATGATCAACCTGCACGACATCTGTTACGCCCGGATCGGCACCCGCAACCTGGAAAACGCCATCCAGTTCGCCCGGGACATCGTCGGCCTTGAACTCGTGCGCCAAGAAGGCAAATCCGCCTATTTCCGCAGCGACCAGGTCGCCATCCGCGGCGACGGCCGGGACCATACCCTGGTCTACACCGAGGGGGCGCCCGACGACCACGCCGCAGGCTTCGACCTGCTCGATCCGGCGGATTTCGACAAAGTGGGCGCCGAGCTGGAAAACAACGGTTTCGCCGTACATCTGGGCACCCCTGATGAATGCGAACAACGCCGGGTCAAATCCTTCCTCGCCTTCAAGGACCCCACCGGCAACCGCATCGAAGTGGTGCTGCGCTTCATGAACACCGGTCGCCGCTACTTTCCCGGTCGCGACGCGGGCATCACCCATTTCAGCCATATCGGCCTCTGCTCCACCGACCCGGTACGGGACGGCGAGTTCTGGACCCATCTGCTCAACGCCCGGGTGTCCGACTGGATCGGTGCCGCACCGCTGCTCCGCATCAACACGGTGCACCACACCCTGGCCCTCTTTCCCACCGACCGCACCGGTATCCAGCACATCAACCACCAAGTGGAAGATATCGACGACATCATGCGCTCCTGGTACTTCCTCAAGGATAAGGGCGTGAAGATCCTCTTCGGCCCCGGCCGCCATCCCACCTCGGGCGCAGTGATGCTGTATTTCCAGGGCCCCGACGGCATGGTCTTCGAATACTCCACCGGGGTGAAGCACATCCTGCCGGAACAGGAAGCCAGCTATCGCCCGCGCCAATTCCCGTTCGCCCCCGAAGGCTTCTGCATGTGGGGTTCCAAACCGGACATCGCCGAATTCAGCAATGACTGAAGCCGACCAGTGCACCTTGCGCCTGATGGCCCGCGCCCTGGCCCGTAACGGCCTCTCCGGGCCTTTCGGTCATTGCAGCCTGCGCCTCGACACCCAGCGTTTTCTGGTTTGCGCCCCCCGGCCCATGGGACTCATCGCGTCCGGTGAGCCCGGTACCGTGGTGAACATCGAGGGGCCTTTACCGGAGGGCGTCCTCGGTGAAGTGCGCATCCATCAGCAAGTCTATCGCCTGCGCCCCGATGCCAAAGCCTTGTGCCGCTTTCTTTCGCCCCAGATCATGGCCTTGGCCGCCTTGGGCAAAGCTCCCAAGGCACGCCACGGCTTCGGCGCCTATTTCGCCCCGGAACCGCCCTTCTGGCCCGATCCGCAACTGGTACGCAACGACGATGCGGCACGGGGGGTGGCCCAGTTGCTGGGCCAGGATTCCGCCCTGGTGCTCAATATCAACGGCGCCATCACCGTGGGTGAAACGCCGGCCCAGGCCCTGGGCCTGGCCTGGTTGCTGGAAGATGCCGCCCGGGTCGAACTCATCGTCCAGGGCGCAGCCCCCGAGACACCGCCGCTGCCCCTGGATCAGGCCCGCCAGCGGGCCACCTGGCAGGGCGGCATTGCCGAACGGCTTTGGGACTACATGACCCGCGACGATCCGGAAGCCGACACAACCACGCATTAACGCAGTACCCCGACAACCCCAAGGAGGAAGCCCCATGAAAACCAGAGAACGCAAATCCCTGTCCCGCCTAGCTTGCTTGCTGGGCGCCGGCCTGGCCGCATCCCTGCTGTCCGGCGCAGCCCTGGCCGACGGCACCATTAAAGTCGGCCTGCTACTACCGATCTCCGGCCCCTTTGCCGCTTACGGCAAACAGATCGAGAACGGCGTGCGCCTCTACATGGCCAAGAACGGCAATAAAGTCGCGGGCAAGACCGTGGAATTGATCGTGAAGGACGACACCGGCGTCGCCCCCGAACTTTCCAAGCGCTTGGCCCAGGAAATGATCGTCAAGGACAACGTGGACGTACTGGCCGGCTTTGGCCTCACACCCTCCGGCATGGCGGTGGCGCCCCTGTCCCAGGAAGCCAAGAAACCCATGGTGGTGATGAATGCCGCAGCCTCCGTGCTCACCACCAAATCCCCCTATCTGGTCCGCGTCTCCCACACCCAGAACCAGTTGGCCGCGGCCATGGCCATGTATGCCGCCCGCAACAACATCAAGAAGGTCTATACCCTGGTGGCCGATTTCTCTCCCGGCCATGATGCGGAAAAGCAATTCAAGAAGACCTTCAGCGCTTCCGGCGGCGAAGTGATCGGCGAAGTCCGCACCCCCATGTCCAACCCGGACTTTTCGCCCTTCCTGCAGAAGATCAAGGACACCAATCCCGACGCGGTGTATATCTTCCTGCCGCCGGGTGAGCAGACCGTCAATTTCGTCAAGGGCTTCGTTGAGCGCGGCTTGAAAAAGTCCGGCATCAAGCTGATCGGCACCGCCGACCTGACCGATGACGACATGATCGACGCCCTGGGCGATGCGGTGCTCGGCACCATCACCTCCGGCCATTACTCCACCATGCACAAGTCCAAGGAAAATGAGGCCTATACCAGCGCCTATGCCAAGGCCTATCCCAGCCTGCGCCCCAGCTTCATGTCCATGGCCGGCTATGACGGTATGAGCCTGATCTACCAAGTAGCGCAGAAGACCAACGGTGACATGGATGCGGAGAAATTCGCCCAGGCCGCCAAGGGCCTGAGTTGGATGAGCCCCCGCGGCAAGGTGGCTATCGATCCTGAAACCCGCGACATCATCCAAACCATGTATATCCGCCGGGTGGAGAAAGTCGGCGGCAAATTGGTGAACGTGGAAATCGACGACACCATCCGCGATATGCGCGATCCGGGCAAACAGTGATTCCGTCACGCATGTAGTCGCTAAGGGCAGCTTCGGCTGCCCTTAGTTTTGGGGAAGCGATCAACCCTGTACCTCCACAGGCGGGCAGGATTGCGTTTACTATCCATGCCCATGAAAACTCCCCGAATACTCTTCGCGCTGCTACTGGGCCTGGCCCTTCATTTGCCAGTGCAAGCGGCCGACCTCAGCATCGGCCTCGCCGCCGATGTCTCGTCCCTCGACCCGCATTACCTCAACGTCGCTCCCAACATCGCCATCGCCAGCCACTTCTTCGATACGCTGGTCACAGTGGATGCCGACAGCAAGCTGGCCCCCGGCCTGGCGGAATCCTGGAAGGCGATCAACGCCACTACCTGGGAATTCAAACTGCGCAGGGGCATCAAGTTTTCCGACGGCAGCGAGCTGACGACCGAGGATGTGGTGTTCTCCCTCAACCGCCCCGCCACCCTGACCAATAGCCCGGGGCCGTTCACCCCCTTCACCAAGATCATCAGCGGCAAACAGGCAGTGGATGCCCATACCCTACGCCTGACCACGAGCCAGCCCTACGGCCCCCTGCCCCTGGACCTGTCGTCCATCTTCATCGTCTCGAAAAAGGCAGCGGAGAATGCCAGCAGCGAGGACTTCAATTCCGGCAAGGCCTTGGTCGGCAGCGGTCCCTACACACTGCTGCGCTTCAAGCGCGGCGAAAGCATAGAGATGGCCCGCAACGCGCTGTGGTGGGGTTACCGTGACGGCAGGGCGACGCAATGGGACAAGGTGACCTTCCGCCTGCTGCCTGCCGATGGCCCGCGCCTCGCCGCCCTGCTCGCGGGCCAGGTGGACGCCATTGAAGGCGCCCCTGCCGCCGACCTGCCCCGGCTCAAGGCCGATGCCCGTTTCCATTTGGAACAGCGGATTTCCTGGCGCACCTTGTTCCTGCAATTGGATCAGTACCGGGACAAGTCGCCCTTTATCACTGATGCCAACGGCAAAGCTTTGGAGAAGAATCCCCTCAAGGATGCCCGCGTACGTTTGGCCCTGTCCAAGGCCATCCATCGCCAGGCCCTGACGGAACGCACCCTGGAAGGCCTAGGCGTTCCGGCCGCCAACGTGGTGTCGCCCGGCATCCTCGGCCATGTGGCCGCCCGCAAGGTCGAGGCCTACGATCCCGACGGTGCGCGCCAGCTGCTCCAGGAAGCGGGTTATGCGGATGGCTTCAGCCTGACCCTGCACGGCCCCAACAACCGCTATATCAACGATGACCAGATCCTGCAAACCGTGGCCCAGTTCTGGAGCCGCATCGGCGTCAAGACCAAGGTGGAGACCATGCCCCTCTCGGTTTATTTCGGCCGTCTGCGCAAGGCCGACTTCAGTATCGGCCTGCTGGGCTGGGGCTCCCTGGCGGGGGATTTCGCCTTGAAGAATCTCGTCGCCACCCCCAATGCCGCGGAAGGCTGGGGCGCCTGGAACTGGGGACAGTACAGCAACCCCAAGGTGGACCAACTACTCCATGAATCCCTGGCCAGCGTCGATGACGGCAAGCGCCGCAAATTGGCGGAACAGACGGCAACCGCGGCCCTGGGCGACACCGCGCTGATTCCCTTGCACCACCAGATCGCCACCTGGGCCATGAAAAAGGGCCTGCGGGCCACGCCACGCCTGGACGAATTCACCTTCGCCTGGCAGTTCCGCCCGGAATAAGCCATGGCCTTTGTCTTGCGGCGCCTGCTCCATGGCGGCTTCGTCCTGTTGGTGATGTCGCTGCTGGTGTTCGTCGCCGTCTATGCCATCGGCAATCCGGTGGACCTACTGGTGGACCCCAATGCCGATGCGGCCGACAAGGCCCGTACCATGGCGGCCCTGGGTCTCGATCAGCCGCTCTTCACACAGTATCTGCATTTCCTCAAGGGGGCTTTGACGGGGGACCTGGGCCATTCCTTCATCCACGGTACGCCCGCCGTTACGCTAATCCTGGAGCGGATGCCGGCCACCCTGGAACTGGCGGTGACGGCACTGCTGCTGGCCCTGGTTGTCGGCCTGCCCTTGGGATTGTGGGCAGGGGCACGCAAAGGTTGGCCCGCAAAAGTCGTTGAAGGCATTGCCCTGCTCGGCTTTTCCCTCCCCACTTTCTGGGTGGGGCTGGCCTTGATTCTGGTTTTTGCCGTGGTGCTGGGCTGGCTACCGCCAGGCGGACGCGGCCCCACGATTGAGATACTCGGAATCGACCTGTCCTGCCTCAGTTTGGAAGGCTGGCGCTACCTGCTGCTGCCCGCCGCCACCCTGGCCCTGTTCAAGACCAGCCTGCTGATCCGTCTGACACAACAGGGCACCGTCCGCGCCCTGGCCGGGGATGCCGTACGCTTCGCCCGCAGCCGAGGTTTGTCCGAGGCACGCATCGTCGCCGTGCATGTGGGTAAGCCCCTGCTTACTTCCTTGGTGACGGTTGTGGGCATGGAGTTCGGTTCGGTGATCGCCTTCGCCGTGGTTACCGAAACTATCTTCGGTTGGCCGGGGATGGGCAAACTGCTGATCGAATCCATCAACACCCTGGACCGCCCGGTGATCGTGGCCTACCTGTTGGTGACCACAACCCTGTTTGTGATCCTGAACCTGTTGGCCGACCTGGCCTGCGCGGCCCTGGACCCAAGACTGCGGCTAGGCGCGGAGGAAACCGGCCATGGCTAAGTGGCGTGGGCTTGCTCTGCTGCTGCTGGTTGCCCTGGCGGTGCTCGTCGCCCCCTGGCTAGCGCCGCAGAATCCCTACGACCTGGCCGCCCTGGACATCATCGACGCCCGCCTGCCGCCCTTCAGCCATGCCAGCAACGGCCCGCTCACGTACTGGCTGGGCAGCGATGAACAGGGCCGCGATCTGCTGTCCGCCCTGCTCTACGGCCTGCGCATCAGTCTGCTGGTGGGGGTGGGTGGTAGTTTTGTTGCCTTCGCGGTGGGCAGCATGGTCGGCCTATGGGCCGGCTATCGCGGCGGACGCAGCGATGCCCTATTGATGCGCCTGGCCGATCTGCAACTCTCCTTTCCCGCCCTGCTGGTGGCCTTGGTGCTGCTGGCCTTGCTCGGCCCCGGCCTAAGCAAAGTCGTGATTGCGCTAGCCCTCTCCCAATGGGCCTGGTTCGCCCGCCTCGCCCGCAACGAGGCCCGCAGCCTGGCCGGACGGGACTATGTCACGGCAGCCCATTTGGCCGGGGTGGGCGAGATCCGCATTCTGATCCGCCACATCTGGCCCAACGCCCTGCCCACGCTGCTCACGGCATGGCCGGTGCAACTGGCAGCGGCCATCACCCTGGAGGCGACCCTGTCCTTCCTCGGCCTTGGCGCGCCGGTGACGCAACCTTCCCTCGGCCTCTTGATCGCCAACGGCTTCCAATACCTGCTCTCGGGACAATACTGGATCAGCCTCTTCCCCGGCCTGGCCCTGGTGCTGCTGCTGGCCACGCTCAACGCCGGCGCGGATCGGTTGGCAAAAGTGTAGGATTCGCAGGCGGCATAAATTCCCACAACCACTCAGGAGAACGCGCCATGTCAGAACCCACCATCGCCCAGAAAGCCCCCATCGCCGTGGACGTAGAAGCCGGCAAGTCCTACTGGTGGTGCGCTTGCGGCAAGAGCGCCAAACAGCCCTTCTGCGACGGCAGCCACAAGGGATCGGACTTCGTGCCCCAGGAGTACAAGGCGGAAGCGGACGGCAAGGTGTACTTCTGCGCCTGCAAGCACAGCAAGAACAAGCCCCTGTGCGACGGCAGCCACAAGTCCCTCTGAAATATTTCAAGGCAAAAAAAAAGCCGACCCGCGGGTCGG
>RXJP01000004.1:0-26407 GCA_003963315.1 Rhodocyclaceae bacterium
CCGCCGGCTGGGCCAGGCGCAGGCCGCCCCCCTTGCCCCGTACCCCTTCGAGGAAGCCCTCCCGCACCAGCTTGTTCACCACTTTCATCAAGTGGCTGCGGGAAATGCCGAACAGCGCCGAAATACCGGCAATGGTGATGCGCGTCCCTGGGTTTTCCTGGTTGGACGCCACATGGATCAAGACGCGCAGGGCGTAATCGGTGTGCTGGGTGATGTACATGGGGCGATTATAAAAGCGGTGACGCTAAAGATTCATTCTAGTTGACTCTTTTAAAGAGTCATTATAAATTCACCTTATTGTCTGATCGAAGGTTTGATCGAACCTAACGAGCTATCGAGTCTCTGCCATGAATGTGCTGATGTCCCTCCAGGAACCGTCCTCAGCCCCCCAGCGGCCCAGTTGGCACGCCTTTCTTTCCATGGGCTTCCGCCCCTTCTATCTGCTCGGGGCGATCCAGGCGGCGCTGTTTGTCCTGGCCTGGGCTTTCGGTTTCAACGGCACGGATGCCCTGCCCGGCATGTTCTGGCATGGTCATGAAATGATCTGGGGCTTCGCCGGCGCCATCATCGTCGGCTTCCTCCATACCGCGGTGGCCAATTGGACCGGGCAACCGCCCCTCCATGGCCGCGAGTTGGCCACCCTGGTGGTGCTCTGGCTGGCCGCCCGCATTGCCGGTGCCTGCCCGCTGTTACCAGCCGTGGTGGAAGCCCTGCTCAATTCCGTTTTCCTGTTGCTGGCCGCCGCGTATCTGGCCCGTTCCCTGATCCGGGCGAAGCAGACCCAGAACTACTTCGTGCCTTTTCTGCTGGTGGGTTTCGCCGCCAGCCACTTGGCCTTCCATCTGGCCTTGGAGGGACGCATCGCCGCTGATCCGCGCACGGTACTGCATACCGGCGTGCTGGTGGTGTCGGCGGTGATCTTCTTCATGGGCATGCGCATCCTTTCCTTTTTCACCAGCCGCGCGGTGATGGGGCAGCAAGTCGTGAATTCCGGTGGGTTGATGCTGGCGGTGATCCTGCTGCCCTTGCTGATGGCCGCCGGGCTGATCGCCGGTACCCCCGCCCCGTGGCTGGCTTTTTTTGCCTTGACCACGGCGGCACTCAACGCCTGGTCCCTGGCCCGCTGGTGGGACAAGCGCGCCCTGCAACACCCCATGCTCTGGGTGCTTTACGCCGGCTACGCCTGCACCACCTTGGGCGTCGGCCTTTACGGCATCGCCCTCACCGTCTGGCCGGCGGGCATCAGCGCCGCCCTCCATTGCGTCACTGTCGGCGGCATTGGCCTGCTCACCCTGGGCATGATGACCCGCACCGCCCTAGGCCACACCGGCCGGCCCCTGGTGCTGCCCAGGAGCATGGTGGTCGCTTATGGCTTCATGCTCGCCGCTACGGCCCTGCGCCTGCTGGCGGCCTTGATCCCGGTTTTCTACAAGGGCGGCATCCACACCGCTTCTCTCTGCTTCGCCATCGGCTTCGGCCTCTTCGCCTGGCAATACGGCCCCTGGTTGATCCGGCCCCGGGCCGACGGCAAGCCCTGGTAGGCAAAACAGCGCGGAGAGGGCAGGAAAGGCGGGATTCCTCGCGTAAAATCGCGCCTTTCCCCATTCCAGCCCCTGTCCTCCATGAAAAGCGCTGAAATCCGCCAGAAGTTCCTCGACTTTTTCGCCTCCAAGGGCCACCAGATCGTCGCCTCCAGTTCCCTGGTGCCCCACGACGACCCGACCCTGCTGTTCACCAATGCGGGGATGAACCAGTTCAAGGACGTCTTCCTCGGCTTCGACAAGCGCAGCTACACCCGCGCCACCACCTCGCAGAAATGCGTGCGTGCCGGCGGCAAGCACAACGACCTGGAGAACGTGGGCTACACCGCCCGCCATCACACCTTCTTCGAGATGCTGGGCAACTTCAGCTTCGGCGACTACTTCAAGCGCGACGCCATCAAGTACGCCTGGGAACTGCTGACGGAAGTCTTCAAGCTGCCCAAGGACAAACTCACCGTCACCGTTTATGCCGAGGACGACGAGGCCTACGACATCTGGGCCAATGAGATTGGCGTGCCCAAGGAACGCATCATCCGCATCGGCGACAACAAGGGCGCCCGCTACGCCAGCGACAACTTCTGGATGATGGGCGACACCGGCCCCTGCGGCCCCTGTACCGAAATCTTCTACGACCATGGCCCCCAGCATTGGGGCGGCCCTCCGGGAAGCCCCGAGGAGGATGGCGACCGCTTCATCGAAATCTGGAACAACGTGTTCATGCAGTACAATCGGGACGAGCAGGGCGTCATGCACAAGCTGCCCAAGCCCAGCGTGGATACCGGCATGGGCCTGGAGCGCATCTCCGCCGTGTTGCAGGGCGTCCATGCCAACTATGAGATCGACCTGTTCCAGGCGCTGATCAAGGCCGCCGCCCGGGAGACCAGCGATGCGGACATGCACAGCCCCTCCCTCAAGGTGCTGGCCGACCACATCCGCGCCTGTTCCTTCCTCATCGCCGACGGCGTGATTCCCGGCAACGAAGGCCGCGGCTATGTGCTGCGCCGGATCATCCGCCGCGCCATCCGCCACGGCTACAAGCTGGGCGCCCGTGCCGCCTTCTTCCACAAGATGGTGCCCGACCTGGTGGCCGAGATGGGCGAGGCCTATCCCGAGCTCAAGGCTGGTCAGCAGCGCATCACCGACATTCTCAAGCAGGAAGAGGATCGCTTCTTCGCCACCATTGAGCATGGCATGGCGATTCTGGAAACTGAGCTTTCTAAATTTGACCCGATGCTTGCCACGGGCAACATCGATGATTTGGAAAAGGGTAAGAAGCCTCGTGTCTTTGATGGTGAAACTGCATTCAAACTCCACGACACCTACGGCTTCCCCCTCGACCTCACCGCCGACGTCTGCCGCGAACACGGCGTGACCGTGGACACCGCCGCCTTCGACGCCGCCATGGCCAAGCAGAAGGAGCAGGCCCGCGCCGCCGGCAAGTTCAAGATGGCGGCCAACCTGGAGTACGACGGCAAGGCCACCACCTTCCACGGCTACGACACCTTGGAAACCAAGGCCACCGTGCTCGCCCTCTACAAGGACGGCGCGCCCGTGAAGGAACTCCATGAAGGCGACCTGGGCGTGGTGGTGTTGGATGACACGCCTTTCTACGCCGAGTCCGGCGGCCAGGTGGGCGACCAGGGCGAGCTGAAGGGCAACGGCTTGTTCGGCGTGGAAGACACGCAAAAAATCCAGGCCACCGTCTTCGGCCACCACGGCGTGATGAAGACCGGCGTGCTCAAGGTGGGCGATAGCGTCACCGCCAAGGTCGACACCCTGGCCCGTGCCCGCACCATGCGCAACCACTCCGCTACCCATCTGTTGCACAAGGCCCTGCGGGAAGTGTTGGGCGACCACGTACAGCAGAAGGGCTCGCAAGTGGATGCGGACAAGACCCGCTTCGACTTCGCCCACACCCAAGCCATGAGCGACGAGGAAATCCGCCGCGTGGAAGCCATCGTCAATGCCGAGATCCTGGCCAACGCCGCCACGGTGGCGGCGGTGATGGACATTGAAAGCGCGCAGAAGACCGGGGCCATGATGTTGTTCGGCGAAAAGTACGGTGACGAGGTTCGCGTGCTGACCATCGGCTCCTCCAAGGAACTTTGCGGTGGTACCCACGTGGCCCGCACCGGCGATATCGGCCTGCTCAAAGTGGTGGCCGAAGGCGGCGTGGCCGCCGGCGTGCGTCGCATCGAGGCCGTCACCGGCGACAACGCCCTGCGTTTTGTTGATGCGCAACTGACCCAACTTGACGCGGTGGCTGCCCAACTCAAAGCCCAGCCCACCGAGGCTGCCCAGCGCGTGGCACAGATCCTGGACAACGTGAAATCCCTGGAAAAGGAACTGGCTCGTCTCAAGAGCAAGCTGGCGTCTTCCCAGGGCGACGACCTGGTGAACCAGGCCGCCGACATCAAGGGTGCCAAGGTGCTGGCGGCGACCCTGGAAGGGGCCGATGTCACCGCCCTGCGGGAAACCCTGGACAAGCTGAAGGACACCCTCAAGTCCGCCGTGATCCTGCTGGCTTCCGTCAACGACGGCAAGGTGAGCCTGATCGCCGGGGTTACCGCCGACCTCACTGGCAAGGTCAAGGCCGGCGAGCTGGTGAACTTCGTCGCCCAGCAGGTGGGCGGCAAGGGCGGCGGCCGGCCCGACATGGCCCAGGCCGGTGGCACCGATGCGGCCGCCTTGCCGGCGGCCTTGGCTTCGGTGCCGGGCTGGGTGGAACAGAAACTGTGATCCCAAGCTGAGGCGAAGGGGAAGATGAGGCTCCGTCGTCCCCGCGCGCCTTAAGCGGGGACCCACGGTGCTTGCAACCTTCGCTGGATTCCCGCTTTTGCGGGAATGACGGTACTAACGCCCCTATCTCCCTATGCGCTTCTGTCCCCACTGCGCTTCGCCCCTGGTCCTGCGGCCTTATGAAGGCGATGAGCGACTGGCTTGTCCCGATGCAGCCTGTGGCTTCGTCCATTGGGAAAACCCGGTGCCGGTGGTGATGGCGGTGGTCGAGTATCTGCAACCTGGGGAAAGCGCAGGCCGCATCCTGTTGGCCCGCAACCGGGCCTGGGAGCCGGGCATGCTGGGTTTGATCGCCGGCTATCTGGAAAAAGGCGAGTGGCCCGAGGCTGCGGCCGCCCGGGAGGTGCGGGAAGAAACCGGCCTGGTGGCGGAGTCGGTGAACCTGATCGGCAACTATTTCTTTGATCGCAAGAACCAGGTGCTGCTGGCCTACCACGTGCGGGCGCAGGGCGAAATCGTGCTCAATGAGGAGTTGGTCGAGTACCGGCTATTCGCGCCCGCCGATGTGCCGCCCTTGCCGACGGCCATCGGCCGCATCATGAACGACTGGTTGCTGCGGCAGTTCGATATTCGCCGGCTGTCCTAAGACGGCTCAGGCGGGCAGGGGGCCGCGACCTGGGACTCCGGTACGCCCCCCCGTGGTCCCCTTACTTGCAGTCGGCGGAAAGCCACTGGCCCTTGAATTTCATCTGCATGGCCATGGCGCCCTGGGGGCCGCCCTGCATCTGCATGGCCGTCTCGCCCGAATAGCGTTCCGGGCTTTCATAGGTGATGGAGCCGGTGCCGGTCATCTTCTGTTGGCCGGAGCAACTGACCTTCCAGGACGTGGTCTTGCCGCTAGTCTTGATGTCGGTCTGTTCGCACTTCTGTTTGGGATCTTCGGGCGGCGTCCCCTTTTTCGCCTGCTCCGGGGTGACGCAGATCTTGTGGCTCATGGACATGCCCTGGCCGCCCATCGCGGGCATCTTCACACCCGCCGCTTCCATCTGTTTGCGCTGGGCATCGCTGATCTTGGGCATGGCGGGCATGCCGCTGCCGCTCATGTCGGAGGTGATCTCCCAAAGGCCGGGTTTCATGCCGTCGGCGGCGTGGGCGCCCAGGGGGAGGGTGGCGCTCAGGACAAGCATGGCAAGGGTGAGGGGGCGGTGATAGGTCATCGGTAAACCTCCTGTAGGTAAAGGTTCATTCTGCACCTTTTGCGGCGGCTTGGCCGCAGCATGGCGCAAGCGTCTTGCTGGAACCGCTGTTCAGTTGTGCTGTTGGCCGATGTCGTTGGCCCAACTAAGGGCAGCGGCCAGGTCGGCGTTGACCATGGTGTGGTCAAGCCCCGGCAAGCGTTGCAGGGCGTCGTGGCAGTGCACGCCGTTGCCGGAATCCAGGGCCTGGGCCAAGCCCAGCAGGGCCCCCAATACGCCGTCGCCGCTCTCCAGCGCGGACTGCATGTTCGACGCCAGGCTGATGCCCTTCAGTATTTCCTCCAGGGGCATGCCCATCAGGGCCGGCATCAGGGAGAGGATGCCGGTCATGAAGGCCTGGTCTTCCAGGCCGACGCCGCCCTGGAGACGGGCCGCGAGCAATTCCATCAAGCGGCCACGGCTGGCGGCGAGCATCATCAACGGGCCGACGGTGCTTTTCCCGGAGGGATCGCTGTAGAGCAGCAGTTGCAACCAGCGCTGGAGTTGGCGGCGTCCCAGCACGGTAATGGCATGGCGCAGCGATGTCACTTGCACCCGGCAGCCGGTGGCGACGGAGTTGGTGAGCCGCATCAGGTTCACCGTCAAGCCGGGTTCCTGTTTGAGCACGGCCTCGAGCTTGGCGGTGTCGGCGTCCTCCAGCACCAGGCCGATCAAGCGCATCAAGGCCAGTTGGGAATGGCCGAGCTTGCGGCCGGCTACGATGGCCGGTTTGGCGAAATAGTAGCCCTGAAAATAGTCGTAGCCGATCTTGTGGCAATAATCGGCCTGCTCCTGGGCGTCCACCTTTTCGGCCAACAGCCGCAAAGGCCATTGCTTGAGTTTGGCAGTGGTGGCGGCAAGCCGATTCGGGTCGTAGGGAAGGATCTCCACTTTGACGATGTCCACCAAGGAAAGCAGCGGCAGGAACTTGTCTTCGTAGCTGACGAAATCGTCCAGGGCCAGGGTGAAGCCGCGGGCCTTGAGTTCCTTGCACCGTTCCACGATGGTGGGGGTGACTTCCACGGTTTCCAGGATTTCCAGCACCATCTTGTCGGAGGGCAGGGCTTCCAGTACGTCGGACAGGAGCAGGGTCGCGTCGCAGTTGACGAAGCCCTTGTAGGGGCCGAGGGCTTGCTCCACGCCCAGGTCGGCGAACGCCCGGCTGATGACGTTGGCGCTGGCGACCAGGTCGTCCTCCACCTGGGCCGCATTCACCCGGCCGTTACGGAACAGCAATTCGTAGGCATATAGATGATGGTGGTGGTCGAGGATGGGCTGTCGGCCCAGGAATATTTCCTCGCTGCCCTGGTCGAGTTCGCTCATGTGTATTTCACTTCCAGGCCGGGCCAGGCGGCCGTCAGGGCGGCCTTGAATTCGGCCTGGATGCGGGCCAGGGCTGCCGCATTGTCGGCCTCGAAGCGCAGCACCACGACGGGGGTGGTATTCGATGCGCGGGCTAGGCCGAAGCCGTCGGTATATTCGGCGCGGACGCCGTCGATGGTATTGAGGGATTTCGCGGTGGGGAACTGGCCCCCCTGTTGCAGCTTGGCTACCAGGGCATGGGGTTCGCCCTCCGCCATCTTGATGTTGAGTTCCGGCGTGGACAGGGCGTTGGGCAGGTGCTTCAGGGGCCAGTTGGCATCGGTCCAGCGGGAAACGATTTCCAGCAGGCGGGCGCCGGCGTAGAGGCCATCGTCAAAACCGTACCAGCGTTCCTTGAAGAAGATGTGGCCGCTCATCTCGCCGGCCAGGGGGGCGCCGGTTTCCTTGAGTTTGGTCTTGATCAGGGCGTGGCCGGTGTTCCACATCAGCGGCACGCCGCCCTGGAACCTGACGGATTCGGCTACCCAGCGGGAGCACTTCACGTCGTAGATGATCTGGGCGCCGGGATTGCGGGAGAGCACGTCGGCGGCGAACAGCATGAGTTGGCGGTCGGGGAAGATGATCTCGCCGTCCCGGGTCACCACGCCGAGGCGGTCGCCGTCGCCGTCGAAGGCGAGGCCCAGTTCGGCATCGCCGTTCTTCAGGGCGGCGATCACGTCCTTCAGGTTCTCCGGCTTGGAGGGATCGGGATGGTGGTTGGGGAAGCAGCCGTCCACTTCGCAGAACAGTTCGGTGACTTCGCAGCCCATGCGACGGAACAGTTCCGGAGCGAAGCCGCCGGCGACGCCATTGCCGCAGTCCACGACGATCTTCATGGGGCGGGCGAGTTTGACATCGGAGACGATGCGCTGCAGATAGGCTTCCCTGACGTCGGCCTGGGTGAGCTTGCCCTTGCCGCTGGCGAAGTCGTTCTTTTCGATGCGCTTGCGCAGGTCCTGGATCAGTTCGCCGAACAGGGTCTGGCCGCCGAGCACCAGCTTCAGGCCGTTGTAGTCGGGCGGGTTGTGGCTGCCGGTGACGGAGACACAGCCATCCACGCCCAGGTGGTGGGCGGCGAAGTAGGTGACGGGGGTGGGAACGCAACCGATGTCCACCACATCCACACCGCAGCCCATGATGCCCTCCGCCAGGGCGGCGGAGAGGCTGGGGCCGGAGAGGCGGCCGTCGCGGCCGACGGCAATAGTCTTCAGGCCCCGGGCCACGGCCTCGGAGCCGAGGGCGCGACCGATGGCCCGCACCGAGCCGGTGGTCAGCGTCTTGCCGACTATGCCGCGGATGTCGTAGGCCTTGAAGATTTCGGGAGAGGGCAGGGTCATGGCAGTTCCTAGAAGCTTCGTCATTCCCGCCCGGGCGGGAAGCCGTGTTGGGGATTAGTGGAGGATCTGGGTCACGGGCGTGGACTCCGGGGGCGAGGGCGATGCATGGTGCAGCACCAGCCGCCAGCCCAGGGCGCCCTTGAGGAAGATGTTGGTGGCGACGATGGGAGTGAGGATATCGTCCTGGCCTTCCACGGTGATTTTTTCCACCACGCTGTGGATGGCGGTGAAGGGATTGACCAGGGCGCTCAGGGTGTGGATGCGGAAATGCAGGCGGGCGCCGCCCTCGAACACGGCGCGCCAGGATTCCCGCACATTGGCGTAGCCGGAAATGCGCGGACCGCCGGGGGCGACGTAGACCACTTCCTCCTCGTCGCACCAAACCGTCATCAGGGCATCCAGGTCGGCCCGTTCGATGGCCTCGTAGAAGGCGGCTTCGGCGTCCTGGGGCGTGGCAAAAAACGTCTTCTGGCTGGGCATGGTCAGGCTTCCATGGCGGCGAGCACCTGTTGCGGGCTCAGGTCTTCAAGGCAGCGGAGATGGCCCAGGGGGCATTCCCGGGCGAAACAGGGGCTGCATTCCAGGTTAAGGGAAAGGATTTTGGCACGATCCGAAAGGGGCGGGGTATAGCCCGGACTGGAGGAACCATACAGGGCCGTCAAAGGGCGATCCAGGGCGGCGGCCACATGCATCAGGCCGGAATCGTTGCTGACGACCCAACGGGCCCCGGCCAGGAGGTCGATAGCCTGGTCGAGGCGGGTCTTGCCGCAGAGATTGACCACGGCCACACCGGCGGCCAGGGCGGTGATTTCATCGCCGGTGGCGATGTCCTTCTCCGCCCCCAGTAACCATACGGGAGATCGGGGCGTGGCGAGACGCCGTGCCAGTTCGGCAAAGTGCCTTGCCGGCCAGCGCTTGGCCGGGCCGTATTCGGCGCCGGGGCAGAAGATATAGGGCTGCACATCGGCGGCCAGCCCCAGGGCCTGCCGCGTTTGCTGCTGCTGGTCGGTTGTGGCGGTGAGCCGGGGTTGGGGTAGGGGGCGGCGCAGGGCGCTGCCCGGCATCTGGGCCAGGGCGGCGTAACGTTCCGCCAGTTGCGGCAGGGCGGTTTTGTCCAACCTATGGATGCGGTTGAGCAGGCCGTAGCGGGCTTCGCCCTTGTAGCCGGTACGCAAGGGAATGCCGGCAAAAAACGGGACCAGGGCCGATTTCCAGGAATTGGGTAGGACCACCGCTTCGTCATAGCCTTCGGCGGCGAGGGATTTGCCCAGGGTGCGGCGGTTCCAGAAGGCGAAGTCGCCGTGGCCGAAAGGATTGGCGATGACCTTGCGCACCTCGGCCATGCGCTCGAAGAGCGGGGCGCTCCAGGCGGGGGCCAGCACGTCGATGACCGCGCCGCGCTCGGCCAGGCGCATCAGCAGCGGCTGGGCGATGAGGGTGTCGCCGATCCAGGAGGGGGCGACGACGAGGATTTTCATGAGCGGGAAGGGGGAAGAGCGAAGGGGGATGCCCCCTCACCCTGTCCCTCTCCCCCTGCCGGGGGCGAGGGAACCTGCTGAGGCAGGCGGGGGCGGGTTTTACCCTTCTCCTCCCCCTTCTCCAACATCAGTGGTGGCCTTTGGGTCGTTCGCCGGTGAAGGTGTAGGTGGTGCCGCAGTAGGGGCAGACCGCCTTGCCTTCGTGGTTCTTCAGCACATCCAAAAATACCCGGGGATGCCGCGCCCAGAGCGGTGCACCGGGTTGCGGGCAATGCAGGGGCAGATCGTGGGCGGTGACGTTGACTTCGCGGAAGCTGTCATCGCGGGGTGCTTGCTCTTCTTTGCGAACGGCGGTCATGGTGGCAATCCTCAGACGTTGGTGAGCCAATCGGCGTGGGCCGGCACCTTGCCGTTCACCACATCGAAGAACAGGCTCTGGATCTTTTGCGTGATGGGGCCGCGCTTGCCCTCGCCGATCTGGCGGTTGTCCAGTTCGCGAATGGGCGTGACCTCGGCGGCGGTGCCGGTGAAAAAGGCTTCGTCGGCGATGTAGATGTCGTCGCGGGTGAGGCGACGGCTGCGCACCTCGAGGCCGAGATCCTTGGCCAGGGCGATGACGGAGGCGCGGGTGATACCGGTGAGGGCCGAGCCCATCTCGGGTTCGTAGAGCACGCCATCCTTGACGATGAACAGGTTCTCGCCGGCGCCTTCGGCCACGTAGCCGTCCACATCCAGCAGCAACGCCTCGTCATAGCCATCCTGGGTGGCTTCCAGGTTGGCCAGGATGGAATTGGCGTAGGTGGCGGCGAACTTGGCCCGGGCCATGGTCACGTTCACATGGTGGCGAACATAGCTGGAGGTCTTGACGCGGATGCCCTTTTCCATGCCTTCTTCGCCCAGATAGGCGCCCCAAGGCCAGGCGGCAATGGCCACATGGACGGCGGCGCCACGGGGGGAAACGCCCATCTTTTCGGAGCCATAGAAAGCGATGGGCCGGATGTAGCAGGATTCGAGCTTGTTAGCGCGCACCACTTCCTTCTGTGCCTCCATCAGCTGTTCCTTGCTGTAGGGCATCTTCATCATGTAGATGTGGGCGGAATTGAACCAGCGGTCGGTATGTTCCTTGAGGCGGAAGATGGCGGTGCCGGAGACGGTCTTGTAGGCGCGCACCCCTTCGAATACCGACAACCCGTAATGCAGGGAGTGGGTCAGCACGTGGGTGGTCGCTTCACGCCAGGGGACGAGCTTGCCGTCCTGCCAGATGAAGCCGTCGCGGTCGGCCATGGACATTTGTAAATTCTCCAGCTTGGTGGTTGGGCCGTCCGCAGACGACCAAAGCGGATGATTTTACCGGATTGGGGGCACTTGCCGAAGGGGTATGGGCGAGAAGGTTAAAATGTCGCCATGGAACGACCCTGGAAACCCAATGTCACCGTGGCCGCCGTGCTTGAACGGGATGGCCGCTATCTCCTGGTGGAAGAGGAAACCGATGACGGTTTGCGCTTCAACCAACCCGCCGGCCATCTGGAGCGGGGCGAGTCCTTGCTGGCCGCTACCGTGCGGGAGGCGCTGGAAGAAACTGCCTGGCACTTCACGCCCACAGCCCTGGTGGGGGTCTACCAATGGACCCGGCCCCAGGGAGATATCACCTACCTGCGCTTCGCATTCACGGGCACGGTGGGAAAGCACGACCCGGGGCGGACCCTAGATCAGGGCATCGTCCGCGCGGTATGGCTGACGCCGGAGGAAATCGAAGCAGGTCAGGCGCGCCACCGCAGCCCCTTGATCTGGCAATGCGTGCAGGACCACCGGGCGGGGAAGCGTTTCCCCCTCGACCTGATCCGCCATTACGATTGATGCAGAAGCGGTGATGGTGCGGCTTTTACTGGTTTTTATCGCCCTGCTATGGACGGGCTTGGCACTGGCTGATGAAGCCGTGGACATCTGTTTCAACTACGGTTGTGCAAGCCATGCCCAGGCGCTGATTGCGGAGTCGCGGCTGAATATGTTGCGGGACGAGTTGTCCTTCGCCGCCAACCCGGAACAGGAGCGGGCCCTTTTGTCCCTGGCCATGGGCCGCCTTTATGGCTGGGCAGGGGAGCAGACGCCTATCCATGTGGACAAGGGCGGCAACTATGCGGATGAAGGTGAGCCGGGCAGCATGGATTGCATCGACCATTCCCTGACGACCGAACGTTTCCTGCATCTGTTGGAAGATCGGCACATGTTGCATTTCCATCGTGTGGTGGGGCGGGTGAAACGGGTACGTTTCCTGATCATGGAACACAATGCGGTGGAAATCGCGGAACTCAGCGGCGCAGCGCCCCATTACGTGGTGGATAGCTGGTACGTGGACAATGGCAAGCCGGCAGTGATCCTGCCCTTGCAAAACTGGATGGATGGGGAAGGGCCGGATGTCTAAAGGAACAGTGGTGGTCGGCATGTCCGGCGGCGTGGATTCTTCAGTGGCGGCCCTGCTGCTCAAACAGCAGGGCTACAAGGTGATCGGCCTGTTCATGAAGAACTGGGAGGATGACGATGATGACGAGTACTGCTCGTCGCGCCAGGATTTGATCGATGCCGTGTCCGCGGCCGATACCATCGGCATCGACATCGAGGCGGTGAACTTTTCCGCGGAATACAAGGAGCGTGTCTTCGCCGAGTTCCTGCGGGAATACCAGGCCGGCCGTACCCCCAATCCGGACGTGCTGTGCAATGCGGAGATCAAGTTCAAGGCTTTTCTCGACCATGCGTTGCGTCTGGGGGCGGACCGCATTGCCACCGGGCATTACGCCGGGGTGCGGGAATTCATGGGCGAGTACCAATTGCTCAAGGCCGAGGATGGCACCAAGGACCAGAGTTATTTCCTCTATCGCCTCAACCAGGCGCAGTTGTCCAAGGCCATGTTCCCCTTGGCCGGCCTCTACAAGCGCGACGTGCGCAAGATGGCGGCCGAGGCGGGCTTGGCCAATCACGCGAAGAAGGATTCCACGGGTATTTGCTTCATCGGCGAACGACCCTTCCGTGAATTCCTGCAACGCTATCTGCCCACCCAGCCCGGCGAAATCCGCAACCTGGATACGGACAAGGTGATGGGCCAACACCAGGGCCTGATGTACCACACCCTGGGCCAGCGCGATGGTCTGGGCATCGGCGGCGTCAAGGGGGCGCCGGAGCTGCCTTGGTATGTGGCGAAAAAGGATATGGGAAAAAACGTGCTCTACGTGGTGCAAGGCCATGACCATCCCGCACTCCTCAAGGATCGTTTGACCGCTATCGATCTTTCCTGGGTGTCCGGCAAAGCGCCCCACACCCATTGGGTCTATGCCGCCAAGACCCGCTATCGCCAGCCCGACGCCCCCTGCGAGGTGGAACGGGTGGACGTCGAAAGCTGCGACGTGGATTTCGCCGCGCCCCAGTGGGCGGTAACGCCGGGGCAGAGCGTGGTGCTCTACGAGTCCAGGGTCTGCCTGGGCGGTGGCATCATCGCCTGAAAAGAAGCGATGGCAGAAAGCATGAGGCCCGCAAGCGCGGGCCTCATGCTTTATATCGGTGATGCGGGGTCAGCCTTGCGGTGGCACGGTGTCGGCGAAGGCGGGGCGTGCCATCAGTTTTTCGTGCAGTTTGGCCAGGTTGGGGTATTCGCCCCGCCAATCAATGTCGGGAAAGCGCAGGTCCAGATAACCCAGGGCGCAGCCGGTGGCGATATCGGCCAAGCCGAAGTGGGTACCCATGCTCCAGGCATTTTCTCCCAGGTCCGCGGCGATACGGGCCAGACAGAGTTGGATGACCGCGCGATTGCGGGCGATCCAGGTTGCGCTTTGTTCCTTTTTGGGGCGGACGGACTCAAGCCTTGCCGCAACGGCGGCATCCATCAGTCCATCGGCCAAGGCTTCCTTCAGCTTGACCTCGATACGTTCCCGATTGGGCTGGGGCAGGAGCTTGTTGTTGGGGGCCGCGTTGTCCAGGTATTCAACAATCACCGGGGAATCGAACAGGGCGTTGTCGTCATCCAGCACCAGCACCGGTACGCGGGCCAGGGGGTTGTACTTCATGACGGGGCCTTCGGGGTCGGAAGGCACGACAACCTGGAATTCGCAATCGATCTTCTTTTCGGCGAGAACGACGCGGACCTTGCGGGTGTAAGGGCTGGTGAATGAACCAAGGAGCTTCATGTTTTTCTTTTTGGGCGGCTGTTTGCTGTGGCGCAGTATATCACCCTGTTTTTTACCGCTTCTGGTGCGGATCCGGGACCAGGGGGCGGTGTCGCCCATGGTAAAATTGAGCCCATTTTTCAGTGACTTCCACGGTTCTTTTCCATGTCCTTCACCCTCACCGCCCTGTCTCCCCTCGATGGCCGTTATGCCGGCAAAGTGGAGGCGCTCCGTGCCCATTTTTCCGAATTCGGCCTGATCCGCAATCGGGTCAGAGTGGAAATCGAATGGCTCAAGGCCCTGGCCGCTGCGCCAGAATTGGCGGAAATCAAGCCCTTTTCCGCTGCCACTGTGGCAGCGCTGGATGCCGTGATCGCCAATTTCGCGGTGACCGATGCGGAAGCGATCAAAACCATCGAACAGCGCACCAACCACGATGTGAAGGCCATGGAATATTGGCTCAAGGAGCGTCTCGCCAATAATGCCGAAGTGATGCGCGTCACCGAATTCATCCACTTCGGCTGCACATCGGAAGACATCAACAACGTCTCCCATGCCCTGATGCTCAGCGATGGCCGCAAGACCAGCCTGTTGCCCGATCTGAACAAAATCGTCGCCAAATTCCGCGAACTGGCCCATGCCCTGGCCGACCTGCCTTTGCTCTGCCGTACCCACGGCCAGCCCGCCAGCCCCTCCACCCTGGGCAAGGAGATGGCCAACATCGCTGCCCGCTTGATCCGGGCCGAAAAGCAGATCGCCGCCGTTTCCCTGACCGCCAAATTCAACGGCGCCGTGGGCAATTACAATGCGCACTTGTCCGCCTATCCCGACTTCGACTGGGAAGGTTTCAACAGGAAGTTCATCGAATCCCTGGGTTTGGAGTTCAATCCCTACACCATCCAGATCGAACCCCACGACGCCATGGCCGAGCTGTACGACGCCATGGCCCGGGCCAATACCATCCTGATCGACGCCAACCGCGACATCTGGCAGTACATCTCCCTGGGCTATTTCAAGCAGAAGCTCAAGGCCGGCGAAATCGGTTCCTCCACCATGCCGCACAAGGTCAACCCCATCGACTTCGAAAACTCCGAAGGCAACCTGGGCCTGGCCAACGCCACCCTGCGCCACCTGGCCGAGAAGCTGCCCATCTCCCGCCTGCAGCGGGACCTGACCGATTCCACCGTGCTGCGAAACATGGGCGTGGCCTTCGGCTACACGGTGCTGGCCTACGAATCCTGCCTGCGCGGCTTGAACAAGCTGGAAGCCAATCCCGCCCAGCTCGCCGCCGACCTGGACGCCTGCTGGGAAGTGCTGGCCGAGCCGGTGCAAACGGTGATGCGCCGCTACGGCGTGGAAAATCCCTACGAGCAATTGAAGGAGCTGACCCGGGGCAAGGGCATCGATAAAGAAGGTCTGCACGCCTTTATCAAGACCTTGACCATTCCCGAGGGCGAGAAGCAGCGCCTGCTGGCGATGACCCCCGGCAGCTATATCGGCAAGGCCGCCGAACTGGCCAAACGGATTTGAACCGCGTTACGGAATAGCACCATGGCATTCGCAGACAACCTGAAACAGCTTCCCAAAATTTCCCACATCCTCGCCATCCAATTGTTGGACAGTGAAGGCCAGGAGGTGGCCCTGATCGAGAACAAGCCCGGCCAGGCCGGTTCCCTAGCGGTGTACAACCACTTGGGCCAGACCTTCGGCGCCATCACGCCGGAGGCTGCAAGGAAGGGGCTGGAGCTTTATGCCGAGCACACGACCGATGCCCAGGCGCATCCGGGCAAACACCCCAATATCGACCGTTTGATTTCGGCTGCCGCTGATGGCACCACGTTGCGGATCAAACACGTTTTCGCCACAGGTAACGAGTAGTCGTCTTCACCCCTAACCATGAGGCTTCCATGAAATTGAAAAACGTAGTTATTGCAGGACTGACCTTTGCCGTCGCCGTATCGTCCGCTTTCGCCCAGATGAAGGCCGATGACGCCATCAAAGTGCGTCAGGCGGGGTATCGCTTCATGGGCTGGAACATGAGCCGCATCGATGCCTCCCTCAAGGGCGAATTCAAGAAAGAGGACGTCGTCAAGGCTGCGGCTGCCATTCAGGCCATCGCCAATGCTGGTTTGTCGCCGCTGTTTCCGGCAGGCTCCGACAAGGGTACGGGTTTCCATGAGACCCATTTGAAGTCCGAATTCTTCGATCCGGCTAACAGCAAGAAAGTGGCCGAGCTATTTGGCAATCTCGCCAAAGAGTCTGGTGAATTGGCGAAGGTGGCTGCCACGGGCGATAAGGAAGCCGTCAAGGTGCAATACGGCAAGCTGGGCCAAACCTGCAAAGCCTGCCACGATGATTTCCGCAAGAGCGACCATTAAGGCGCAGAGCGTCAGCAAGTCAGCAAAAAGGCCGCGCAAGCGGCCTTTTTGCTGACGCAGACTTTGGACTTACCAAGCCTGAGTGGCCGCTGTCGCGGGAGATGAGGGTAACAGGGCGCCAGACGCGGCATAGACCGCCGCCACAGCAATAGCCACAGCGATAAAAAATGCGACAGGTCCGCCGCCTTCGGCGGCCTTACCATCCGCTTCCTTCCAACCGGTGATCATGGGTTTGACCAGGTTGTCTTTCTTAACGTGGGCATAAAACAGGATGGCAGCCACGTGGGCAATCACCAGCGCAATCAACACCGGCTCCATCGCTTCATGGATATCGGTGATGTCGCCGCTCAAGCCCTCACCGACCAAGGAGTAAAGCGGTCCGAAGAAGCTGCCGTCTTCATTGGCAAATAGCCCTGTAGCCACCTGGATGCCGACGGTGGCGAGGATGGCCAGCACCGATAGGGCGCCCAGCGGGTTGTGGCCCAGGCCCTGCCATTCGCCCTTCAGGTAGGACTTGATGGATTGGGGGCCTTTGACGAAAGTACAGAAGCGGGCGTAGGTGGAACCGACGAAACCCCAAACGATGCGGAACACTAGGAGACCGAGGATGGTCAGACCGACGCGGCCATGCCATTCCATCTGGTCCAGGCTTTCGGTGATGAAGGCGCAGGCGACCAGTAGCACCAACGCCCAATGGAAGAGTCGGGTGGGAAGATCCCAGATCTTGATCCGTGCCATGGAGGTATTCCTTTCAAACAATACGGGCTCCGTATAGCGAGCCCGTATTGCACGCGACGAAACTTAAGCCCGTCTTAAACGACGGCTTCCTGCTTCTCGACCTTGACCTTGATGAACTGCTCCCGCGAGACGCCCAACCACATGACCAAGGGGCTCGCTACCAGTACCGAGGAGTAGATGCCGAAGCAGATGCCGATGGTCAGCGCCAGGGCGAAGTAGTGCAGGGCTTCGCCGCCGAAGATCAGCATGGAGGTCACCATCAACTGGGTACAGCCGTGGGTGATGATGGTGCGGGAGATGGTGCTGGTGATGGCGTGGTTGAGCACGTCCGGCGTGGCCATGCCGCGCTTCTTCTTGAAGGTTTCCCGCACCCGGTCGAACACCACCACGGATTCGTTGACCGAGTAGCCCAGCACGGCCAGGACGGCGGCCAGTACCGGCAGGGAAAACTCCCATTGGAACAGGGCGAAGAAGCCGAGGATGATCACCACATCGTGCAGGTTGGCGATGATGGCGGAGACGGCGAAACGCCATTCGAAGCGTATGGCCAGGTAGATCATGATGCCGATCACCACCAGCAACAGGGCCATGGCGCCATCGGAGGCCAATTCCTTGCCCACTTGCGGGCCGACGAACTCCACCCGCTTCAAACTCGGTGCATTGGCGGCATCCACTGCGGTCAAAGAGGCCATGACCCGTTCGCCCACCTTGGAGGTTTCGGCATCCTTGGAGAGGGGAACGCGGATCAGCACATCGCGGGAGGTGCCGAAGTTCTGTACCTGGGCATCGGTGAAACCGTCATTGCCCAGCTTGCTGCGGATATTGTCGAGATCGGGCGCCTGGGCATAGCTGACTTCCATCAGCGTACCGCCGGTGAACTCGATAGAGAAGTGCAGCCCCTTGGTCGCGAGGAAAGCCACGGCCAGGATGAAGGTGATCAACGAGATGATGTTGAACACCAGCGCATGGCGCATGAAGGGGATGTCTTTTCTGATGCGGAAGAATTCCATGATCTGTACCCCCGATTATTTGGCGCTGGAATTAGCGGTAATGCCGGGCTTCCACACCTGTCCGATGGACAGGCCGGCGAGCTTCTTGCGGCGACCGTAGATGACGTTGACGATGGCGCGGGAGACCACCACGGAACTGAAGATGGAGGTGGTGATGCCCAGGCAATGCACCACGGCGAAACCGCGCACCGGGCCGGAGCCGAAGATCAACAGGGCGATACCGGCGATCAGGGTGGTGACGTTGGAGTCGAGGATGGTGGCCCAGGCGCGGTCGTAACCGGCCAGGATGGCGGCCTGGGGCGTGCTGCCGCCGCGCAGTTCCTCGCGGATGCGTTCGTTGATGAGCACGTTGGCGTCGATGGCCATACCCAGGGTGAGGGCGATGGCGGCGATGCCGGGCAGGGTCAGGGTGGCTTGCAGCAGGGAAAGCAGGGCCACCAGGAACAGCAGGTTGGCCGACAGGGCCAACACCGACACCAGGCCGAACAGCAAGTAGTAAACCATCATGAACGCGGCGATGGCCGTGAAGCCCCACAGCGTGGAATGGAAGCCCTTGCTGATGTTCTCGGCGCCCAGGCTGGGGCCGATGGTGCGTTCCTCGACGATGTCCATGGGTGCGGCCAGGGAGCCGGCCCGCAGCAGCAGGGCCGTGTCGTTGGCTTCCTGGGTGCTCATGCGGCCGGAAATCTGCACGCGGCCGCCGCCGATTTCGGAGCGGATCACCGGCGCCGTGACCACTTCGCCCTTGCCCTTTTCAATGAGCAGGATGGCCATGCGCTTGTTCACGTTCTCCCGGGTCACATCCTTGAAAATGCGGGCGCCGGCGGAATCCAAGGTGAGGTGCACGGCGGGTTCGTGGGTCTGGCTGTCGAAACCGGCCTGGGCGTCGGTGAGGCGGTCACCGGTGAGCACCACTTGCTTCTTCACCAGCAGGGGGCGGCCGCCCCGTTCCACGTAGTACTCGGTGCCGGCCGGGGGCTGGCCTTTGGCTGCGGCTTCCATGACGCTGGCGTTGCCGCTGTTCTCGTCGTCCACCATGCGTACTTCCAGGCTGGCGGTGCGGCCCAGGATGTCCTTGGCCTTGGCCGTGTCCTGTACGCCGGGCAATTGCACGACGATGCGGTCGACACCCTGTTGCTGGATCACCGGCTCGGCCACGCCCAGCTCGTTGATCCGGTTGTGCAGAGTGGTGATGTTCTGCTTCAGGGCGTATTCCTGGATGGTCTTTTCCGCCGTGGGTTTGAGGGTGGCAATGAGTTTGAAGGGGGCATCGGTGTTGCCGGCATCCTGGACGTCAGCCAGGGCCAGGTCGGCCTGTTGGCTGGAGATGGCCTCCCTGGCCTTGTCTCGGGTCTCGGCGTCGCGGAACTTGATGACCAGACTCATGCCTTCGCGGCCGATGCCGCTGTGGCGCACGTTCTTGTCCCGCAGCAGGCCACGCAGGTCAGCGCCGGTGGAGTCGAGGCGTTTGGTCAGGGCGCCCTTCATATCCACCTGCAACAGGAAATGCACGCCGCCCCGCAAGTCCAGGCCCAGGTACATGGGCAGGGCATGGAGGGAGGTGAGCCAGTTGGGGGAGTTAGCTACCAGATTGAGGGCCACGCTGTAGGTGGCATCGGCGGGGTCGGGATTCAGGGCCTTTTCGATCACGTCCTTGGCTTTGAGCTGGGTGTCCGTGTCGGCAAGGCGCACACGGATGCTCTGGGGATCCGCATGAAGGCCGGTGTTGGCGATGCCTGCGGTCTTCAGGGCATCTTCCACCCTGCCGAGCAGGGCGGTATCCACCTTGATGGTGGCCTTGACGCTGGAGACTTGTACAGCAGGCGCCTCGCCGAAGAAATTGGGCAAGGTATAGAGCAGACCGAGCACCAGGGCGATGATGACCGTGGCGTTCTTCCAGAGAGGGTAGCGGTTCATAGAGGAAAGAAGCCGGCAAAGGGCCGGCTTGGGGTATTACAGGTTCTTCAGGGTGCCCTTGGGCAGCAGGGCGGCGACGGCGTTTTTCTGGATTTGCAGGGTGACGGGGCCATCCTTGCCTTCGGCCACTTCCACGCTCAGGTAGTTTTCACCCACCTTGGCGATGCGGCCGGCGATGCCGCCCTGGGTAACGATCTCGTCGCCCTTTTGCAGTTCGCCCACCATTTTCTGATGTTCCTTGGCCTTCTTGGTCTGGGGGCGGATCATGAGGAAATACATCACCACGAACATCAGGATGATAGGCAGGAAACCCATCAGGCCGCCTCCGGCGTCGGAGGTGGCGCCGGCAGTTTGGGCGTAGGCATTGGAAATCAGCACGTTATTGGCTCCATGGATGGATTGAAAGCAGCCCGGGATTATACCGGGCGGAAGTTATTCGCTACGTTGATTCAGTACGGCGCGATTTCGGTGGAACGCTTCCACGGTTTCGGCGAATGTGCCGGTTTCAATGGCTTGGCGCAGTTCCGCCGTGAATGTTTGGTAGTAGTGGAGGTTATGGATGGTGTTGAGGCGGGCGCCGAGAATCTCTCCGGTGCGTTGCAGGTGGTGCAAGTAGGCCCGGGAGAAGTTACGACAGGTGTAACAGCCGCAAGTTTCATCCAACGGGCGGGTATCGTTCTTATGGACGGCGTTCTTGATCTTCACGTCGCCCCAACGGGTGAACAGCCAACCGTTGCGGGCATTGCGGGTGGGCATCACGCAATCGAACATGTCGATGCCCTGGCCGACGGCGTACACGATGTCTTCCGGGGTACCGACGCCCATCAGGTAGCGGGGCTTGTGTGTGGGCAGCTTGGGCGCCGTGTGGGCGAGGATGCGGACGAAATCCTCCTTGGGTTCGCCCACGGAGAGGCCGCCGATGGCGAAACCGTCGAAGCCGATCTCCTCCAGCCCCGCCAGGGATTCGTCCCGCAGATATTCGTACATACCCCCTTGGACGATGGCGAAGAGGGCATTGGGGTTGTTCAATCGATCGTGCTCGTCCCGCGAGCGTCGCGCCCAGCGCAGGGACAGGCGCATGGATTCCGCCGCCTGGCGCTCATCGGCGGGGTAGGGCGTGCATTCATCGAAGATCATCACCACATCGGAATTCAACACATGCTGGATCTGCATGGAGTCTTCGGGCCGCATGAACAGCCGGTCGCCGTTGATGGGGGACTGGAACTTGACCCCCTCTTCGGTGATCTTGCGCAAATCCCCCAGGCTGAACACCTGGAACCCGCCGGAATCGGTGAGGATGGGTTTGTCCCAGCCCATGAAACGATGCAGGCCGCCATGGGCGCGGATCACCTCCAGACCGGGGCGCAGCCAGAGATGGAAGGTGTTGCCCAGCACGATGCGGGCGCCCATACCCTCCAGCTCGTTGGGCGCCATGGCCTTGACCGTGCCGTAGGTGCCCACCGGCATGAAGACGGGGGTTTCCACGGTGCCGTGGGCCAGTGCCAGACGGCCGCGACGGGCCGAACCGGCAGTGGCGAGGAGGTCGAATTTCATAGCAGGTCCTGACGATGGATCAGCATGGCGTCACCGTAGCTGAAGAAACGGTATTCGTGGGCGATGGCATGGCGGTAGGCGGCGCGGATGTTGTCCATGCCGCCGAAGGCCGACACCAGCATGAGCAGGGTGGACTTGGGCAAATGGAAATTGGTCAGCAACATGTCCGCCACCTGGAATTGGAATCCCGGGGTGATGAAGATATCGGTATCGCCGCTGCCGGCCGCCAAAGGGCCGCCGTTGGCAATGCGGGCAGCGGATTCCAGAGTGCGCAGGCTGGTGGTGCCCACGGCGATGATGCGACCGCCGGCGGCGCGGGCGGCGGCGATGGCATCCACGGTGGCCTGGGGAATGGCGAAGCGTTCGCTGTGCATGCGGTGTTCGGTGATGCGGTGTACCCGCACCGGCTGGAATGTGCCTGCGCCCACGTGCAGGGTGACGTGGGCGATGGCGATACCTTTGTCCCGCAGCTTGGATAGTAACGCGTCGTCGAAATGCAGCCCCGCCGTAGGTGCGGCCACCGACCCTTTTTCCTTGGCGAATATGGTCTGGTAGCGGCTGTCATCTGTGTCCGCGGCGGCGCGATCAATGTAGGGCGGCAAAGGGAGGCGGCCGTACTGTTCAATCAGATCGAGGGCATTTCTGGGAAACCGCAATCGATAGAACTCCCCTTCGCGCCCCAGCACTTCTACGGCCAACTCGTTTTCCAGCACCAAGCGGCTGCCAGTTTTGGGTGACTTGCTGGCACGTACTTGGGCCAGGACATCGCGGTCATTCTCGGGCCGCTCCACCAGTACTTCCACTTGCCCGCCGCTTTCCTTGTTGCCCAGTAGTCGGGCGTGGAGGACGCGGGTGTCGTTCATGACCAGCAAGTCGTTCGGCCGTAGTAGTTCGGGCAGGTCGATGATGGAGCGGTCCGCCAGCATTGGCCCGCGCATTTCCAAAAGACCGCTGGCGGAGCGCTCCGCCAGCGGTGCCTGGGCGATGCGCTCCGCAGGCAAATCGAAATTGAAATCGTCGAGGATCAAATCCATTGAGCGGATGTGGAGGAAGAATTGCGGAGAAAGCGCAGGTAGGCGAAATATTCGCGGAAATCGCCGCTATAATTCACGTCCTTCGTCGGGCGCGCAATTCTACGCGAGCCCACCCATGCCGGGATGGCGGAATCGGTAGACGCAGCGGATTCAAAATCCGCCGCCGCAAGGTGTGATGGTTCGAGTCCCTCTCCCGGCACCAGCGGTAACCATGCGGGTTTTCGGTATTCTCCCATGGTTCGCAGCATTGCCCCTGTTCTACAAAAATAGGACTGAGTTCTACAAAACTCAGCGAAGGGGCCGAACACGTTCACCTTTTCGCTCCCTGGTGTAGTGCTCAGTCATGGCCCGTGTCTTGTGGCCTAGCAGGCGCTGTGCATGGGCCAGGTCGCCAGTATCTGTTCCCGCCTTGGCCCGGATATCGCGGAACTGGAACGTGACGCCAGCGGCCTTCCTGGCAGCGTCAAACCGGTAGCGCAGACTCCATTGCGAGAGGGATTCTCCCTTCTCGTCAGTGATGAGCTGGCTTGACCTGGTTTCCTGCTGGGTGATGCGCTCGATGACCTGGGCAAGCTCCCCAGTGATTTCCACGGCCAGCCGTTTTCCTGTCTTGTTCTGCCGGATGTGTAGGGCGCCGTCGTAGATGTCGGCGCGGGTCATTTTGAGCACGTCAGCGGGCCGCTGGCCGGTCAGCAGGGCCAAGTCCATGGCGTTGCGTGTCGGAAGGTCTGCGGCCTCCCATACGGCCTGATATTCGGCATTGGAAACATAGCGGTCCCGTCCCTTCTCTCGATGCCCACGGATACCGGCGCAATGGTTAGGTGCGTCGGTGTAGCCCCAGGCCCGGGCGTGGTTGTAGATGTGGGACAGCAGCGCCTTTTCTCGGTTGGCCTGGATGGCTCCGGTACGTCCTCGGTGCTGGAGATATTCGGCCACGTCCACCGGGCGGATTTCATCTATGGGATAGTGGCCGAAGGCGGCTACCAACTTGCGGAGTTGCCGGGTGTTGTCCTTCTGTGTTCGAGGGGACTTGGAGGGAAAAATTTCCTTTTCGTAGCGGCAGGCAACGATTCGGAATGTCTTGTCGCTGGGGTCAGTCTCTTGCCCTTCCAACTCTGCCCACTTGCGGCGGGCGTCGTGAAGGTCTGCGCCTAGGGGGATCCATTTCCGTGGTATCCCGGTAGTGACGTAGTAGTAGCGCCCCCGCTTCTGATGCATGCGGGGTGGCAGATCGTGTCGCTGGGTACGGCGGCGGCCCATGGGTCAAGCGTTGTCGGCCGCGGTCAGATTGGGGCGGAGTCTACGGGCCTCTGGCGCTGGCCCCCCGCCTAGCCGATACTCGGCATAGGCGCGGGACACGATAGGCCGGCCAGCAGCGTTTTCTTCGTGTTTCCACCCCTTGAGGTCAAGCCACTCAAGCTGATGCCGAGCACTCTTGCGCCCGGTCAGTTCGACCAGCTCATCCTGCGTGAGAAATATCGAGAGACGCTCGGCCTGGGCCATGTCAGTGCATCCGGCGGCCGAAGATATGATGATGACGAGTTGCCAGGTGAATTTGCCGTTTCGATTTGCAACCGTGGCATCCATGCCATTTCTGGTAGCGTGTTTTCAGAACGTAACGCGGACCGATCGATTTTCTCAGTCTCCAATCAATTCTTCGAAGATTCCACCAATCAGGGGCGGAAATGATCAAATCAAGGGCACGATTCCACATCAAGGCTCTCCTTAAGTTGGCCCACCTGGTTGATGGGCAGTTGGTCAAAAACGTTGGTTGATTTACTGACATCCAGCAGGGCCCCGATCTTCTCTTGGAGCCCTTGCAGTTCCTGGGCCATTTCGTTGTTGATGTAGAGCTGGCGAAGCCTGGCGTTCTCTGCTTCCAGGTCGGCTACACGCTGCTCAAGGTGGCGGCTTTTCCTGACTGCAATGGCGGCCGCCGCCTCAACCTGAGGGAACACGTTCAATTCCTGAGCAGAGAACATCCGCCCGGTTCTTGTGTTGAGCAACATCCCGACGTGCGCCCCATCGGGAATGATTTTCCAATCAGCCCACTCTTTGATTTGGTGGGGAAGGAATTGGAGTTCATACGCAAGTGCCAGTAAGGCGTAGGCGGTATAGGGGATAGGCTCAAGCCCAGCTTCCCATCTCAGGATGCTTGCGCCGGCCACTCTCAGGAACGCGGCGCACTGCTCGACGGACATGCAATGGTGGAGGGCCCGGACGGTGTAAAAGTCCTGAGGGTGGATGCGGATGGTTCGCTCTGCCTCTATCAGCCATCGCGGACGATATCCCTCCCACCTGCTGTTTTCTGGATTGACCCGCCGATTGAATCGCTGTTGTGGATAAACCGTTTCATCTCCATGCTTCACGGAAGTGGAAGCCACCGCTGGAGGGTTTGTTATCGTCTGCTTCGGGATTTTGGGGAGCTTTTTCTTTCTCTTTACCCTAGGCGGTTTAGGAGGCCCTGACGGTTGTGCGGAAAGTTTGCCGCCTCGAGACCGTTCCTTCTTCATGGGAATGATGCGTTGTTCCTGGCGTTCTACACGTCTCTCCTGCCGTTGCTGTTCCTTTGCTCGATCCTGCAGGGCGATCTGTTCCTCAAGGGAGCGGTAGAGGCTTGTTGTTGTGATTGCAGCCATGCGCTTCGATATTTCGGCGGTGCTGCCTTGGTCTGTATCCTCGGATTGATCTGCTACGACTGAGGGAAATTTCTGAGGGAAATTTAAATTGGCGTACTCGCGGCATTTCAGTACCCCACGAATTTTTTCTCTTCGGAGAACCAAGGTTCATCCGGATGGTTGGGCTTGGCTTTTTTCAGGCTTTCAATAATCCAGGGCAGCGCAGATCTGCCATGTTTGCCAAGCATGGCGAGCAATTGTCCACGGCCGTTTTTGTAGCCCAGGACCATCCTCCATTCATCCAGGGTCAGAGTTCCGATAACGTCACGCTCCCCATCACCTTCGGCGATTTCTTCATCGCTGCGCTCAGCCTGAATGCCCAACTTGTCCCGCAGTCCCTTGGACCATACAAGCTGCTGGCGCCCTTGAAATCGGATGGCGTATTCACGGAAGAGATCGGAGGCGTCATCTGGGCCGATTTCCCGGTTCCCGATCGATACAGACTTTCCGGTGGCCAATACACCCAGCAGGTCGAAGGGCGTCACGTTGCCACCCCGGCCTTGTTTGACGTGGCCTTTGGTCAGTTCATGGGCTGCGCTCCAGGCGAATACCGCCGGTTCGTGGCCATACTTAGCGATGTACTCGGCGGCATAGTCGCCGTTGCGCACATCGAAGCCATGGTCGTTGATTTTCCCCAAGCCGGATTTCATTACCGCCCGGCTCCACTGGCCCCGCAGGGTTTCCAGACGGTCTACCAAGTCGTCCCGCCGCTTCTCGCACAGCACCAGGACGTGCAGATGGGGGTGCCAGCCGTTGGCGCCGAATGTGACTTCGGTTGAATAGACCCGGCCCATGGCCTCTACCTGGCGCATAGTTTCCTTGACGGCCCGGCATGAAAAGAACTTGTCCCGGGCGGTGTAGAAGGCGTCCAGGGAGTCCGCCAGCCGCATGTCGGCATCGTGGCGGTAGGTGAGCGTCATCATCACGATTTCTCCGCCTTGGCCGATCACTCGGGCTGCGCCGGCCGCCAGCTCTGCACGCCGGTATTCGGTGATTTTCGGGGCGCACAGCGGGCAGTGCCAGGTGGATCCGCAGGTGACCAGATTGCCGTAGCCGAACTTCCCGGTATCCGGGTAGGCCACCACGTCGACGCCAGGCTTCCACAGGCGGTGATAGGGGTTCCGATGGCAGCGGGTGACCCGGTAGGAATGCTCCCTGCTATCTCCGTCCCTGGCTTTGCGGGTGTAGGTCACACCAGTGAGCACGCGCTGGGCCTCCCGTTGCATGGCATAGCGGCCGGACTGCGCCTGCT
>RXJP01000004.1:26457-27095 GCA_003963315.1 Rhodocyclaceae bacterium
TGCTGGCCGCCGACTGGCTCTGGGGCGGCGGCAGCCTGACCGGCAACACCCTGGCGCTGCTGCGCGCCTTCGCCGCGCTGTGCCTGCTGCCCGAGGCCGCTGCGGCCTGGCTGCTGCTGGCCAGCCGGGCGGAGGTGCAGCTGCAGAACGGGCAGCTGACCCTGCGCCGCGGGCCCCACCAGCTGCAGATCGCCGCGGCCGACATCGCCAGCCTGCGCCCCTGGCGGCTGCCCCTGCCGGGCACGGGCGCCACGCTGCAGCTGCAAGACGGCAAGGCCTGGCCCCAGGGCCTGATGCTGCACGACCCGTGGGCGCTGGCCAGCGCACTGCAGGTGCCGGTCGACACGGGCCCGACCCGTCTCTGGGCCTACCTGCACAGCCTGGCCCGGCGCCCCCGGTCCTGGCGGGACCACCCCGCCGTGCAGGGTCTGTTGCTGCCGCTGCTGCTGGCCCTGCCGGCCTTCCTGCTGCACCAGAACATCGCCTACGGCAGCCCGCTGGGCGAGTTCTACAGCTTTGGCCTTGCGGCCTATCTGCGGGCCTTTGGCCTGTGGTGGGCCGCGTGGATTGCGGGCGTCGCGGTGTGCGCCGTGGTGCTGCGCCTGGCCGTGGAAGCCGCCGCCCTGGCCACGGCCTGC
>RXJP01000110.1 GCA_003963315.1 Rhodocyclaceae bacterium
AGCAGCTGGGGCAGCCTCGTCACCAGCTTCCTCGCCGACGTCAATGGTGATGGCAAGGCCGACTTCATCGCCCAACAGAGCGATGGCCTCTATGTCGCCCTCTCCACCGGCACCGGTCTGGGCGCCAGCACCAAGTGGGTCAATGGCTTCGGTTACAGCCAAGGCTACTCCGACCAAACCACCACCCCTATCTTCCTCCTTGACGTCAACGGCGACGGCCTCGCCGATGCTGTCGGCTTTGCCAGCGATGGGGTCTATGTCGCCCTGTCCAATGGGGCAGGCTTCGGCAGTCCTACCAAATGGATCAGCGATTTCACTACTGGTGCCGGTGGCTGGACCACGATGGATACTTATCCTCGAACGCTGGCCGATGTTAATGGCGATGGACGCCCCGATGTTGTTGGCTTCGGAAGCAACGGTGTATATGTTGCACTCAATAATGGCACGGGCTTTGGGGCACGAACCCAGTGGACTGGAGATTTCGGCACTACCAGCACCGTCCCTTACGCCACCAACTCCGCCAATCCCCGCCTGGTCCAAGACGTCAACGGCGACGGCCTCCCCGACATCATTGGCTTCGGCAACGGCGGCACCTATGTCGCCCTCAACACCGGCACCAGCTTTGCCGCCTCCACCCTCTGGCTGGCCGACTTCGGCGTTAACGCTGGCTACACCACCAGCGATACCTATCCCCGCACCCTGGCCGACGTCAATGGCGACGGCCTGCCTGATGTCATCGGGTTCAAGAGCGATGGTACTTATGTCGCCATCAACACAGGCACCGGCCTGCAGACCGCCACGAAATGGCTAGCCGACTTCGGGACCGCCACCACCATCGCCTATTCCAGCCAGAAAGGCTTTCCCCGCTACGTCATGGACGTTAATGGTGACGGCAAGGCTGACATCATTGGTTTTGCTGCTGCAGGCGTCCAAGTCGCCCTGGGCACCGGCACCGGCCTCAACGCCAGCAGCCAATGGGTCGCGGGCTTCGGCAGCAATGCCGGCTACACCACGACGACACCGCGGCAACTGGCCGATGTGGATGGAGATGGCTTCCCGGACATCGTCGGGACGCTCGTGACCGGTGGCAGTACTGCCACTAATGTCGCCAGAACCGCCAGGACCACGACACCAGACCTGATCGCCACCCTGGGCAATGGCATGGGGACCATCAGCACCGTGACTTATACCTTCCTGGGCAACGGCGGCCTCTATACCCGAGGCACCACAGCCACCTATCCCCAGGCCGATATTACGGTTCCGTTCTATGTGGTCCAGAGCGCCAAGACGCCGAATGCGCTGGGCAGCAACTTCATCACCCACAATTACCAGTATGGCGGGCTCCGCGTGGATATCACCGGCCGGGGCCTCGTCGGCTTTGGTTGGGTGCAGGCCACCCAGGCCGATACCGGTATCGCAACAAGAACCGACTATCGCCAAGACTGGCCTTATAGCGGCCTGCCTTTCCAGACAATGAAGACCTTGCCTGGCTATGGCAACAATGGTTTGCTCAGTTTAGTGACCAACAGCTACGGTTGTCTGACGCCGCAGACCGGAGTCGCCTGCACGATTACGGCTGGCAACCGCTACTTCCCCTACCTGAGCCAGAGCAACGAAGCCAACTGGGAAAGCAATGGCACCGCACTTCCGACGGTACAGACCGCCAATACCTTCGATGGTTACGGCAATGCCACGGCGGTGACGGTCGCTAGCAGCGATGGCTTTACCAAGACGACCACTAACATCTATAGCAACGATGCGACCAATTGGTTCCTTGGGCGACTGACCCAATCCCAGGTGGCCTCAACAACTGGGGCGGTGAATCAGAACATGCCGACGGGAGTCTTCACGTTCAACCAGACTATCAGTACCAATACCAACAATTACAACTTGAGGAACGCCGCTATCGCAGCTGGATGGAATCAAAGCGATTTATTGGCGGCGAAAGTCACTGTCAATCCCGGTGTCGTGGTGGGAAGCACCTCACCTTCCACGCCAGCGTTTGATACGGGGTATTTCCCAACAGGGGCGGCAATCACTCTGATTAACAATGGAATCATTGCAGGGGCCGGCGGCGCAGGGGGAAGTGATGGGACGTGGTTTGCGCCAACGAACAGCCTTGGGTTTACCGGAAACCCTGGACAACCAGGGGGAGCGGCAATGAGAGCACAAGCCTTGATGAACATTGCCAATGACTCGGGAACAATCGGTGGGGGAGGCGGCGGCGGCGGGGCTGGAGCCTCGAGACTGTGGGGGTTTGCTTTTGTTAAGACTGGCGGCGGCGGCGGCGGAGGGGGGGCAGGGCAAGTTTCTGGGGCCGGAGGCGCTGGTGCGATAGGGAGTGCAGGTTATTCAGGAGTCAATGGTGCCAATGGCAGTAGTGGAACGCCGATGAATGGCGGTGTTGGGGGAGGTGGCGGTACCTATGTTCTTTATTACCAACCGGTTACTAGTGGGTCTGGTGGGAATGGTGGCAATTTAGGGATGAGTGGTGACTCTGGAACTGTGGGTACGGCAAACACTGCATACATTGGAGGCGCTGGCGGTTCCCCCGGCGCTGCGGTAGTAGGCAACGCGAACATCAC
>RXJP01000027.1 GCA_003963315.1 Rhodocyclaceae bacterium
GATCGGGCCCAGGCGGGTGCCCGTGGCCGTCCAGGTGATGTTCGCGTTGCCTACTACCGCAGCGCCGGGGGAACCGCCTGAACCACCAAAGAAATAGGAGGGATTGCTAGGGGCAGCCTGCCCCGCATTGCCCGCGTTTCCCAAACTGCCACCACTTCCTCCTGCACCAGCGTACATGGTTGATCCATATACAGACCCTGTACCACCTGCACCTCCCATGCCGCCAGCATTAACACTTCCCGGATTACCATCCTGCCCTTGCGTTCCTAGAAGTGGAAGAAATGTTTTGCTGATACCCGGAGCTCCTCCACCCTGGCTCATGGGCCCAGAGCCCCCGCCCCCTCCACCACCACCACCTGTAGTAGATGTTCCCCAGCAACACATCATCATAGCTCCAGCCCCGCCACCGCCACCGCCACCGCCAATAGTGCCTGATCCATTGGTGATAGAGATAGGAGTGCTGCTCCTCAACGCGAGACCACCTGCCTGCCCTGCGTTTCCTGTCCAGGTGCTGTTTGCAGGAGGATTCCAAGCACCACCACTGCCCCCTTGTCCCCCCGCACCGAGGATTGATCCGTTGTTGACCAGGGTCAATGACGAACCAGCCGGGAAATTCGCGTCGGTGTCGAAAGCAGGAATCAGCGTCGAACGACTGCCGATAATGACCCCTGGCGCAACCGTGATAGAGGCCTGCAATGGCGTACTTTGATCCCAGCCCGCACTGGCAGCCGCATTTCTGATGTTGTAGTTAAACGTGTTTGCCGTGAGGGTTTGACTAAAAACAAAGACGGTTCCTGCCGAACCTCCACCTGAGCCGCCATTGCTGGACATAACCTGTGCCTGAATCAGGCGGCCGAGGAGCCACTTGGTCGTATCGTTGCTATAGACATTAGTCGTGTTTTTGCTGAATCCGTCACCGGTTACGATGGCCACCTGTGTCGCGTTACCGTAGGTATCAAAGGTGTTGGTCGTGGTTGCCTGAGGTAAAGCGGCACCATTGGTATCCCACCCAGTTTCCACGGATTGACTCAGATAAGGGAAGTAACTATTCCCGGGGGCCACGCTGCAGCTGCCGCCACTTTGCGGCAACAGGCAGCCGTAGGTATTGGTTGTACGCTTGAGCAGCCCGTTGGAGCCTGCACCCGGCAACGATTGCTCAGCCTGCATGGGGAGTCCGATGTAAGGCCAGTCTTGGCGATAACGGGTCCAAGAGATCAATCCCGTATCGGGCTGGGAAACTTTTACGGCGTTAAAGCCCAGAAGCCCCCTACCAGAGAGGTCGGACCGCAGACCACCATATTGATAATTGTAGGTCGTGTAATTCGCGCTCAGGGCATTGGGTAGTTTGGCGCTGGTCACGACGTAGAGCGGGGGCATAAGCTCTACTTGGGGATAAACAGCACCGGTTCCCTTGGTATACAAGCTACTGTTAGTCAATGGGCCATAGGTGACCGTTGTCATGAGTCCGGTGCCCTGGGCAATGCTGCCAATAACGTCCGCAGTTCCAGTGCGGTTCGTTTTGGCCACGGAGGTTCCGCTACTCAGGGCACCGACGATGTCCGGGAAGCCATCACCATCCATGTCGGCCAGCTGGCGAAGATTGCTTGCAGTGTAGCCAGCACTGGCGCCAAAACCGGCCACCCATTGACTACTGGTGGAATAGCCAGTTCCCGTTGAGAGGGCGACATACACACCGCCGGCAGAAAAACCCACGATGTCGGCCTTGCCGTCCCCATTGACGTCTGCCAGTTGCCGCGGATAGCCGGACTGGGTGCTGTAGGCGATGGGCGTACTTGCACCGAAATCCACTAGCCATTTGCTCGTCGCTTGGAAGCCAGTGCCGGTATTGAGGGCGACATAGGTGCCATCGCTCTTGAAGCCAACGAGGTCCGGCAAGCCGTCACCATTGACGTCAGCCATGGCACGTGGGGCGCTGTCCATGTTGGTATATCCGGCGTTGACGCCGAAGTCGGCCAGCCAAAGCACTGCCGGAGAAAAACCGCTGCCGGTATTAAGACCAACGTACACACCACCATTGGCGAATCCCACCACATCCGGCAAGCCATCTCCATTGATATCTTGCATCATGCGGGGATTGACGGAATAGGTCGGATAAGCGATGGCGCTTGCCGTTCCGAATTCGCTCGACCATTTCTGGCTAGCACCAAAGCCACTTCCCGCATTCAGCGCAACATAAACTCCGTCACTCTTGAAACCCACAACATCCAGCAAACCATCACCGTTGACGTCAGCCAATGTTCTGACAAATGCATCTACCGATACGTTACTCGAGTTTCCGAAATCGCTGGTCCATCGGGCACCCCCACCAAAACCATTTCCAGTTGACAAAGCCACATAGACACCGTCATATCCAAAACCCACTGCATCAGCCAAGCCATCCCCATTGATGTCGATGATGGAGATTGGGTTGTTCGTTAGCGACGAGAATCCCTGAGTGGTGCCGAAGAAACCAGCCCATTTTGTCTGTGCCCCCACACTACTCCCTGTTGAGAGTGAGGCGTATAAGCCATCCGCCTGTTGGGCGATGAAGTCGGCCTTGCCATCACCATTGACGTCGGCGAGGAAGCTGGTGACGAGGCTG
>RXJP01000025.1 GCA_003963315.1 Rhodocyclaceae bacterium
GCTGAGATCTGCCTGGCGACGTCACCGGAAATTACATTCCAATGGGAGGCGGCTTGGAGCTTTTGCTGCTTAGAGGAGGGGAAGTTAGTGGCAAGTGGCTCTCGACCTTGGCTTCATCCCCGTCGTGCCGCCCAAGCAGAACCGCATCTCCCCTTGGGAGTACGACCGCGCCATGTACCGCCGCCGCAACGAAATCGAACGGCTGTTTCGCCGACTCAAAGGCTTCCGCCGCATCTTCTCGCGCTTCGAGAAACTCGATGTGATGTTCCTGGCCTTTATCCATTTCGCCCTGATCGTCGAAAGCCTACGCTACCCGTTAGCGTGAACACGCCCTAAGAGAGGCCTGAACTCTATAGCTGGCCTAGGAATTAATGAGGCGAATTCCGGATTCTAGATAGGCCTTGCATTCCGACTCAGCAGAAGTGGTTCGATCCGCTTCTACTTCTATAGTGTGTCGCTTATTACATCAAAGAAGCGTAGCTAAAATGTCTCTCGGTAGTACCTGTCCCAGCGTACGGGCTCCGTCTTTTAAGAGAGGCAGGTATTCCTCAATCATGCTTTGGTTATCACTGCGAGCGGAAGAAAATCCAACGCTTAACGCGGCTACAAGCCTCCCCTGAATATCAGTAACGGGTACTGCAATTGCCCGAAACCCAAGCTCCAACTCTTCGTCGTTGATAGCATAGCCATTCAACCGTGATTGCGTAATGGCTGCTTTGATGCGTGTTGGATCGACGATGGTCTTTGGTGTGTTGGCCGCTATGTGGGCTCGACTGAAATAGGCATCGAGTTGCTTGGCTGAATACCCGCCTAGAAGAACGCGACCAGTGGCCATCGCATGAGCTGGTCTCCGCCCGCCCACCGCTACTCCCGTAACCATTAAATGTGTGGCGATGGCACGAGCAATGAACAAGACATCATCACCATCGAGGACCGCAAGGGAAATCGATTCACCAGTTCTATCTCGAATGCTTTCGAGTATCGGTTGAGCAACTCTGGGCAATGGATCTCCATTGAGATAGGCAAAGCCCAAGCGCAGTAACCGAGGTAATGGATGGAAGAACTTGCCGTCAAAGGCAAGATAGCCACATTCCGCAAGTGTTAAGAGGCATCGCCTTGCTGCGGCTCGGGACAATCCAGTACCTGTCGCTGCGTCTGCAACAGTCAGACTCTCTCGTCCATCGGCAAAGAGCTCAATGATCGCAAGGCCTTTGGCCAGTCCGGCCATTCCTTCCTTTCGAGCTGGCAAGTCATCATCCTTCAGCGGCATCGTGTTTCTTCATCCCCCTAGGCGAAGTATAGGGCGACGGAACATTCAACACGCTGTTGACACTGCTTTACCGTACCTCGTATAGTAGAGATGTTCGAAAAACGAAACATTGTTCGGTATTCGAACAATCGTAAATAACACCCGGCAGTTGCCTTAAGCACTTAGGGGACCGGCAGGGAAAACTATGACAGGAGACTATGAATGTCTGTGAATGGAACAGCACATCAACCAGGTGAACGAGCCTGGCCGGAAGAGGGTGTAACTCGAGTCCCATTTTGGGTGTACCAAGACCAAGAAATCTATGCATCCGAGCAGCGGAAGATTTATCAGGGTTCGGTATGGAACTATTTATGCCTCGAAGCTGAAGTGGCAAAGCCCGGCGACTACCGCACTACGTTCGTTGGCGATATGCCAATCATCGTAACCCGCGACCAGGATGATGAAATATATGCTTTCGAGAATCGATGCTCCCATAGAGGATCGCTATTAGCGCTGGAAAATCAGGGAAATACTCGGGAGTTTGCCTGCGTCTATCACGCTTGGACCTTTGACTTGCAAGGAAGTCTTAAAGGTGTTGCGTTTAAAGACGGACTGAACGGAAAAGGGGGAATGCCAGCGGAGTTTTGCCTGGAAAACCACAACCCCAAAAAGCTACGCATAGCGACAGTGCATGGATTGGTATTTGGTAGCTTGTCCGATGATGTAGCCCCCATTGAGGAATATCTGGGAGAAGCCATCCTCGGACGGATCAAGCGTGTTCTGGGCGGGCGCACTACTGAGGTAATTGGCCGCTTCACTCAAGCATTACCAAACAACTGGAAGCTGTATTTCGAGAATACAAAAGACTCATATCACGCGAGTCTTCTCCATCTATTTTTTACAACATTCCGCCTAAACCGCCTGAATATGAAGGGCGGAATTCTTCTGGACGAAAGTGGAGGCCATCATGTGAGCTACTCCATGGTCGACCCGGAAAAGGATAAGAGCGCGGATTACTCTGATCAAGGCATCCGATCCGAGAGCGGGTTTACGCTGGCTGATCCAAATCTCCTAAAAGGATTCAAGGAGTTCCCTGACGGAATTACTCTGCAGCTCCTGTCGGTCTTTCCGGGATTCGTATTGCAGCAGATTCAGAACTGTATTGCGATCCGCCAAATCGTTCCTCGAGGAACAGATAAGTGTGACCTCAACTGGACATACATCGGATTTGCGGACGATACCAAAGAACAAAGATCAATTCGCTTAAAGCAAAGCAATCTAATTGGGCCTGGTGGCTTTGTCTCGATGGAGGACGGATGTGTCGGTGGATTTGTCCAACGAGGAATTGCCGGGTCAAGCGAGGTGTCGGGTGTTCTGGAAATGGGGGGCAATACGACAGAGTCCCAAGACACTCGAGTGACGGAAGCCTCTGTGAGGGGGTTCTGGAAAGCCTATCGATCCTTAATGAGCCTTTGATGGAGAACGCCATGTTTCATCACATTCTTCAAGCCCAATCGAAGTACGCCAAATGCATAGACGACGATAGATTGGAAGATTGGCCGTCATTTTTCACTGACGATTGCCTCTATCGAGTAACAACGGCCGACAACGAAAAGCATGGATTGGCCGCATCGGTAATGTTCGCCGACTCGCGTGCAGCCCTAATTGATCGAATTACTGCCCTGCGCGAAGCCAATATCTACGAGCGCCATTCATATCGCCATATTTTGAGTGCTCCGGTCGTTCTGTCTGAGGCAGCGCACGAGGTTGTCAGCGAGACGTCGTTTCTCTTGGTTCGCATCATGAGGGACGGGGTAACCGACCTATTTCTAAGTGGTCGCTACCAAGACAAGTATTGCGTCGAAAATGACAGGCTATTGCTTTCAGAACGAATCGTTGTCTGCGATAGCTCTCGCATCGACACGTTGTTGGCGATTCCGGTTTGATGCAGTGAATACCATTGCGCTAACCATTGGCGATCCCAATGGCGTCGGCCCGGAAATAGCAGTCAAAGCTGCGGCTGCGATGGCAAACCATCCGCATCTGCGTCTTTTGATTGTGGGAGATATTGACGTAGTTAGCTTCTACGTCGAGAAGGTTGCGCCCGCAATGAGCATCAATATAACTCCGGAGAGCGGTACTCCGCGCTCCGGAGTTATTAACGTGGTGCCCACGCAATCTCTTCCACGACAAAGCTTCAGGCCCGGGCAGATAGATCCCGTAGCAGGGCGGGCGACAGTTTCGTATGTAGAACAGGCCGTTGATCTAGTTCGCTCTGGACGAGCCTCATCGATTGTGGCCTGTCCTCACAATGAGACATCCGTAAATGCAGCGGGTATCAAATTCAATGGGTATCCCGGACTGTTAGCTGAACTCCTAAAGCTACCAAAGGATGAAATATTCCTGATGTTAGTTGCTGGGAATTTGCGGATCGTCCACGTCACTCTGCATGAGCGGCTGGCGGATGCGATTGAAAGACTCTCATCCGAACTGATTGTGCGTGCAGGAACTGTCGCAAATGAAGCGCTAATTCGCATGGGGATTGCCATTCCGCGCATAGGCATGTTTGGTATCAACCCCCATGCCGGGGAAGAGGGTCTCTTTGGGGATGACGATAGAAAAATTACCGAGCCGGCAGCAATGCTGTTGAGAAAGGACGGCCTCAAAATTGAGGGTCCTATGGGAGCAGATGTTCTACTTTCCCTTCGCGATATGGATGCATATATCGCGATGTATCACGACCAAGGACATATCCCCATCAAATTGCTTGCACCGCGCCACGCAATCGCATTGTCGATTGGTGGCGGCGTGACGTTCTCAAGTGTAGGACACGGTAGTGCATTCAACATTGCAGGAAAGGGCATCGCTGATCCAGAGGCAGTAGTCCGCACGATACATCTAGTTGCTGGACTTCCGGACGGTAGTCAAAAGGATTCATCATGAATTATCAGATAGCAGTGGAAGGAACCGAGTTCTCGTTTCCGTGTGACTCCAATGAGTCGATTCTCGATGCGGCACAAAAAGCAGGGTTCGAATTGCCATATTCCTGCCGCAAAGGTGTCTGCGCCTCCTGCGAGGGACGTCTCGTCACAGGGCAGGTTTTAGTCGGCGGGGAGAATCCTGATCGCATACTGGATGGGGCTCATGATGGACTACCGTTCTGTAAAACTTGGCCTTTATCTGATTTATTGATAGCGCCAAAAAGAATCGAGAAAATTGATCCGTCGGCTCGCAAGACAATTACCGCAACCGTATTTAGGGTGCTGCGTCCTACGCCAGATGTCACTCTCTTGCATTTGAGGTTTCCGGCTGGGAATAAAGTTAAGTTCAAGGCAGGACAGTATCTCCAAGTGCTGATGGACGACGGTCAGCGACGCAGCTTTTCTATGGCCAACCCGCCGGCAGAAAAAGATGGAGTTCAGCTGCACATACGCCAAGTACCTGGTGGGCGATTTTCTGAAGGCGTAGTGTCGAGTTTGTGCGGTGGTGACAAGCTGACAGTTGAACTCCCCTATGGAGATTTCTATCTGCGGGAAGAGAGTTCCAAACCAATACTGTTTGTTGCGACCGGGACCGGCTTTGCACCTATTAAGTCCATGATTGAAGACGCCCTGCGACAAGGGACCTCGAGAGACATGATTCTCTATTGGGGGGCACGCAAGGCGCAGGATTTGTATTTGGCCAGTTTGCCAATGAGATGGGCTGAGGAAGTTGAAAACTTTACGTTCATTCCTGTGCTTTCGGACCCCGAACCAGATTGGGTAGGAAGAACTGGTTTGGTTCATAAGGCTGTCTTGGAGGACCACCCCTCTCTTATCGCACATCAAGTGTATGCCTGTGGAAATCCGGCGATGACAACCGCTTGCCGAGAGGATTTTACGAAATTGGCAGGCCTTCCAGTCTCCGAAATCTACTGCGATGCATTCGTAATCGGAGCCTGATCAATACCCCGAAGTATCGATTCACTAAACCTAATTCCCGACGGAGAGAGTTGTTCTAGTTTCCCTGCAGTACTAACTACAAATACTAAGGAGACAATTGCACCATGGCATCAGAACTAAATGGAATAGCAGCGAGAGAAGTGAATGTCACTTCCCTCATCGATAACCAGAAAATCGGCGCATTCCAAATCAGAATTTTGATCTTGTGCGCTCTAGTAATGTTTCTGGACGGGTTCGATACGCAAATCGTCGCCTATATAGTACCGGTCATTGCGAAAGAATGGCACGTCACCAAAGCGGAACTTGGGCCAATATTTTCGTTGGGGCTGGCTGGTCTGATGGTCGGGTTCCTCGTGTTATCACCTTTGTCTGACCGCATCGGACGGCGAAAACTTATCCTGCTTTCAACCGTGATGTTCGGTGTATTCACATTTGCGACGGCTTTTGTTTCCAATATCTGGGAACTGGGGGCATTAAGATTTCTCACTGGCCTTGGTTTGGGTGGGGCAGCACCCGGCGCCGTGGCATTGACCAGCGAATACAGTCCAAAAAGATTGCGTGCCACCTGGGTTCTCATTATCTATTGTGGGTTCTCGCTCGGGTTTATTGCTGCAGGTGCTGCTGCGCAGTTGATTCCCGCCTACGGTTGGCGTTCTGTGCTGTGGATGGGCGCAGCAGCTCCAATAATCGCTGCAGTATTGATTGCAGCATTTTTGCCGGAGTCGATAGAGTCGCTGATGAAGGTGCCAAATGGCATTGAGAGGATCAAGCGTACGCTTAAACAACTCAACCCCGTCGCATCGTTTGATGATGTAACTGCTATTCGTAAAGACGACGTTGAGGTTAAGGTCAGACCAGTGGAGGCTCTATTTGGAGGGGGGCGTACGCTCGGGACGTTCATGATCTGGATTGCATTCTTTATGAACTTGGGAATGTTCTATTTTCTTCAGAGTTGGCTACCCGTCATGTTGACCGACTTAGGCTATGCGGTTGCCGTTGTCGCGACGGTGACTGCGCTTACGACGGCTGGGGGCATTATTGCTGTTGTGTTTGTTGGGCCGATGATGGATAGGTCAAATCCCTACCTCACAGTCGCAGGCCTGTTTTTGGGCGGCGCTGTTTTGGTTGCCGCACTAGGGGCCACTCTGTCATCCGAGTTGCCGGTATTGATGACCATGGCGTTTTTAGCCGGATTCTGTATTAGTGGCGGACAGAAAAGCGGGATCGCACTATCTGCACTTTTTTATCCCTTGTCTGTCCGGTCTACTGGTGTTGGTTGGTGCCTGGGCATCAGTCGCATCGGAGGGATTATCGCTCCGATGATTGTTGGTGGGCTGCTAGAACGTAAATGGCCGGCCCCCGACATTTTTTATGCTGGTGCGTGGCCGATGATTTGTGCTGGCGTTGCTATCCTCGTGATGGGCTACAGATACCATACCAAGAGTTCGGTGAAATCTCGAGCCAATGGTTGATAAATAGATGATCTAACGCTGAGGTTTGTAAGGATAGCCCCGAGGGCTTCCTGATGGTGTTACTTGTCTTTGATGTATTGGCAATGAAAACGGGACCGACCGTGCAGTTATGCGGTCGGTCCTGATGCTAAATCCTATTCTAGGAAAATCGGCTAAGCCGTAGCTAGGGCGTGTTCACGCTAACGGGTAGCGTAGCAACTGCTTTGCTTTTAGGGGCGGGGGCTTTAGCGGTCATGAGCATCTCCTAGGTTGTCCGTCACGACAGCCGTGGCGGTGGCGCTAGTAACGCTCTAGTGCCAGGGAGAAGCAAGTCAATTCAACGGGGCAGAAGCTGAGGGGGATGGGGCGGCTGTTTATCGGCCATTGCTGCCGTTGCCGAGTCTTGAAATGTCGGGCGGCAATGCGCCGTTCACCTGCCGTTCAGCCGAAAATTACGTTGAAGGGCAGCTTACCGATTCGGCGAACTGGTGCTCACGACCCATAACTGCAGTAGATGCAAAGGGAAAGCGGACACTCCTGAACTTTTGACAGAGCCGGCGCCCGTGTCCGTGTTGATAGATGGGTTAGCCGTAACTAGTGGCCATTTCGCGCACCTGTTCACCAATCCATATCCGCAGCTCGGTCAAACTCACCACTAAGGTGCTCGACAAAACGCTTCATCTCATCGTCTGATCGCATTGCTTGTGCATATGTACCGTCTACTACGTACGAGAGAATGCTTGGCAAGCTGCTGAAGATGTAATGCCGAGCCGGTGCGCGCACGCCAGACCAAAGGTGAAGTAGAAACGACTCGATGTTCTCAATAGCCATGCGTTCATCAAATGCTGGCCGCCCGGTAAGGCTGAACTTGTGTCTTTGGTTGTTGGTAAGAACGACCGGGGAAGCTCCTGCGCCAGAATGAAAACTGAAGGCTTCGCCACTCTTTCCAAATGCGCCATGCGCCACGAAGTTTCGCACTTGGGCGCGAAGATCTAGCAGCCTGTCGTAATGTAGCTTTGTATGAGGATCCGCAACATCGAGTGCTGCCTTGAATTTGGCCTTCCAATCCGACTCGGCCAATCGAGCAACATCATCGCCGGATCGCAGTTTACTTTGCAGAATTGTAAGGTGGATGAGGACGTGCTCCGTCCAGCTGAAGAATGCCTCTATTGCCGCTTGAGCGTTCCATACCGCTTCGCGACGTAGTACAAATGAAGGCGAGCTTCCGATGGTGATGACCGTACCATCAGACAACGTCTTATTCTCGATGCTTCGTTCAAACTTCCGCGACTCTGCGTCGTCCAACAAAGTCCGGAAGCGATCACGAAAATACTCATAGCGATCGAACAGAATATCACTCTTGTTAACGACGTTGAGTCCTGGTGTGGATACAGCCTGCTCCGCCCGCCACTGAAAATAGGGCTCCGCGATAGATACGGCTTTCGTGATCAGCATGGTTATTGCCCGCGCATCCTCCTCCGCTTGCTCGTTCGGCGTCCCGCTCATCCTAGCTGCAGGGTCTAGGTTCGGCGCGAAAACGCCAAGGCCCATTTTTCGATGCTCAATTCCGTAAAGGCGGCCGCGATATCTAACAGGTACAGTCCACGCAGTCTTTTCCCACCGCCCAAGACTTGGAAAGCCGAGGAGATCAATCAAGAGGAAGTAGACAAGGTAGTACGGAGGAAGGCTTCTTCCTCCGTCTGTTTGTGCTGATAGCATGAGGCCCCGACCCTCCGAGTCCGAACGCGGGACGCCAGCCGGTTCCAGTTCTTCCAACGCCTTAAGCGCGGCTGCGCGGACGTTCAGAAGTTCAGGTGGGAGTGTCGTGGACTGCGCTTTCAAGGCTCTGTATCTCCAAGATCCTCCGGCGGGAGAAATAGTGTCATGTGACGGCTAACGTGAAGCTAACCGGCCTGCGCGGGTCTGGTTGAGCGTAGTGTTATGTCGCCGGCCAGACTACGTTTCTGTTTGAGCAGCTGAGTCTTTGCTTCGAGCGTGAATCGTGCAGAATTGGCTAGGCGTTCTTTTACTTGACAGAGCAATGGCCAATAGTCGCGATGAAATGCTTTTTCCGGCGACTCAATTAACGATTCAACAATGAGACATAGACCCTCACACCCCTCCTTTAAGAGATCAAGCTTCACGAGATCAATGTCTGCTAGCGAAGCAGTCAATTCAGGGTTTTGTGCCGTGTTCTTGCTATTGAGTGCTATCCGCCATTGACCGTGCGCGACCTTGTTTCGCAGCTGGCTTGGCTCTTCAACGTAGGTCTTAATAAGCCGGCCGAGTTCCTGTTTGACGTTCGGAACGTAGTTGCCGTTTCTGGATTGAATTTTCTTGAGTGCCAGCGCGACGCACTTTCCCCATGCAGTAACGATACTGCCTTTTTCGCCAGCGGCCTTAATTTGCCGAATTTCGTCTAGCTCGAAGCAGTGCGGCGTGTGGATTAACTTGGAGAATGCGGTTTCAGACCAAGCGCAGTAAATCAACGCCAAGAGCTTTGTCTGTAGTTCAACCGATGGCTGGTTGTCAGCGATGAGATCGCGGTGAATCCCACGTTTGGTGTGGTTCCAGCCTTGTTCGAGGACGCGCAGATTTGCTGTCTGGGCTTGAAATACTTCGAGTTGTTTCTTTCTATCCATGTCGTTTCGTGCAGGTAAAGAACACTATGGTTTCAAATGCTCTTTACCTGCCCGGAATCGAACCGGGAACCCGCAGATTGCTCCGCAGTGCCATACCATATTTGACAACAGGTCCGTGCCCATCTTAACGCATCAGATATGCACAGAGCAACAGGGATACATAAAAGAAGTTATGCCGCTCAAAATCATACATCAACCGCAATATTTTCAACGGCTAAAGAATTTAGCTGTCATCCTAGTAGTAAAGGGCTGACAGTTGAACGGCTGTTTTGGAGAAGATTGTTGAATGGCGGCTTATGGCCGATAGCACGCTTACCGGGTTAATTCCCGATAGTAGCCATCGGATATTGCCATGTCTCCTTACGGATAACTAAGCTGATAGGCTTGTCCCGGCCAATAGCGGCTGTTCGTCACTTTGCCCCGAAGCGGACATTCGGCCGCGCTACGGATATGCTGTCGGCACTTACTACCTCTACTGCTAATCAGACATGTGGCAGCCCCGCTGATTGTCCGGCTTATGACTGAGACTAGGAAATTTGCATGAGCGACGACAAAGCTCCACAACGTGATCCACTTATAGATTTTCCTCAATACATCGAAAAGATGAGGCGCCTCGCACGCCTGGCGAATCTTGGGAGTGCGAGCCATGCCAGGCACCCGCTGCTCGGGACGCTAGTGAAATTAAATGAGTTTTCCAATGCCTATCTGACAGCCAATGGGCTCAAGATATCGGCCCTTGGGCCGGAGCCGATCAAGGTGGTCAGCCAGCTATTTGACATTCTGACCGCCATCTCAATGTACGGTTACGACAGGATGTACTGGCTTGCGGATGGATACTACTCGGAGCTCGAGGCCAATCCTGGCATCCGTAAGTTCATTACAAGCCGCCTTCCTCAAGCCGATTTATACGAGGCCACCATGTCCGAATTGATGTACTGGGGATGGTTGAGGAGCAAGGGCTTTTCTCCAGAGTTGGCAGACGAGGATGGTGCGCCCGATCTTCTGGTAGGGAAGGATGTCGACGGCAATCCGGTCTACTGTGAGATCAAGTCATTGCTCCCAGGATCCGAACCTGACGCAATTCAGAACGCACTGGCGAAAGCCAACCGCCAAATCAAGAAGAAGGGAGGTGATGCCGCGATAGGCTACTGCCTCTTCCGTGTGGTGGAACCAGTACGCCACCATCCCGTGATTGGGAATCGCAATGGTCTGGCGATACTTGAAAGGTCCAAGCCCGATCCTGCCGTTGAGGAAATTCCACCCCAGATTCAGCGCTATGTCGACGAGATTCAAAGGCACTTACGCTCTTCAAGTTACCGTTCAGTAGCGCAGGTGGTCATCCTTTGGGAGGAGCAGGAGATCGTCGGCAATATCCCTGGTTGCGTCAGCGTTTGTGGCTATCGCAAAAGTATCTCTTTGGATCACGAACAAGCCCGAAATAGAGTCAAGCTAGAGCACAACGGAGATCTGCTACCGAAGGCGACTGTAGGTTTCAATATCAATCTGTTTTCGCGGATTCCGCTATACAAATTCGTGTGAGCTTCTGATAGACGTCTGCTCTCTCGCGGCTCTAAAGTCTGCATTAGGTCGAAATCGGGCGTAGCTAACTTGCTAAAGCTGCTGTTCCCTGAGTCGAATAGCAAATGGCCGGTCTGCCATCAGAACCGGCCATTTTCCTTTGGGCATCGACAGGCTGCTAAGGCCGATTAACAGGCGTCTGAATTACTCATGGAGCACCCCACGTCAGGATAAGACTCTGCCAACCGTCTTTAACATGAGGCCGGAAAGAATTAGAAGACAAGGAGCGCTAAGCATACCCCCAGAATTAGTGTCCAAGAATCCATGCAAGAGCGATCGGAAGGGTAATTAAAGAAACAAAATGCCCCAGAAAAACCATGGAGGCAACTTTTCCAGGCTCTCGTTGATACCGTTCCGCAAACATGAGGTTGATTACGGCAGGTGGCAATGCTCCGTAGAGTATTAGCATTGATACCTGCTTGGGAGGCAAGCCTAAGACAAGTGCAATAGTAGCTGCGGCCAATGCACCTACTGCTGGTCGTAAGAATCCTCCCAGAATTCCAAATCCGATCTCATCGACTCTTGAGCCAGATATCCGTACCCCGAGCGAAAACAGCATTAAAGGTACGACGATCTCGCCTACCATTTTGATTGACGTTTGAAGCGGTGGCCAAATCGAAATTGACATCAGGCTGACCATCATTCCCGCTATCGTTGCAAAGACGGTTGGGATTTTCCATAAAGAAATCAATCTGGTATTACGGTCAAGCAGCCATGCTCCGAAAGAAAACTGCACAAGGCTGGTAACCATGAACATTACGATCGCGGGAGCTAATGCATCCTCTCCGAATGTAAATAGTGCTAGCGGAATACCAAGGTTTCCACAGTTATTAAACATCATCGTTGGGATGGCAGCGATAGGAGAGATCTTCATTATTCTTGCTGCTCCCCAGCCAAAGACGCCGCATGAAGCGATAAGCAAAACCGTTGCTCCCATCAAGGGGAAATATTCGGCTATGTGGAAATTATTTGAAGAGAGCGCTGAAAAAATTAGCGCCGGCGCAAAAACATCCATCATCAATGAATTTGACTCTGACATATCCGGCTTGCGCCAACAGCTGACGGCATAACCTAGAGCTGCAATCGCGAATAGAGGGAACAAAATCGTAAAGATGCGTTCAAGCATGAGTGGCAAGGATCTAAGGTGGGTAGGACGCCACGTCAACTGAGTTTTTGATGCTTGTTCACTGGCGAAGGTGGTAATAGGTATGGCACTAGATATCTTTGATCAAGAATCGGTCATCTTTATAGCATCACAAAAAATGATTGACTCGTCTACTCATCACTATACAGAGATGCAATGGGCATTAATTGATGGTCGGTCAAGTCAGTGGGTATCAAAAATAGGACTATGCCTGGCGCTCGTATATGAAATCAAAGAATAGCGAACGCAAAAAATGGATAGCGACTTTCCAAATGCGGATAGAAGACATGCTTTAAGTCTAATAAATTGACCCCAATGGCTGAAAGGCCACATCAACCCGTTGAACGGATGGGGCAACTAGTAAGGAGAGACAGCATGGATATTCAATCCATAAAGAAAAAAGTCGAAGAGGCAATGCAGGAAGATAGTAAGACAGGAGTCTTCAGGATAAAACGGGAAATGTTCACGGACCAGGAAGTTTTCGAGTTCGAGATGAAGCATATTTTCGAAGGCAATTGGGTATTCGTTGCTCACGAAAGCCAGGTTCCTAATCCCAATGACTTCCACACTACCAATATCGGACGTCAGCCAATTATCGTTGCGCGAAGCAAAACTGGTGAGTTGAATGCGTTCATCAACGCCTGTAGCCATCGAGGTGCAACGCTGTGCCGAACGAAGAAAGGTAACAAGGCGGTTTACACCTGTCCATTCCATGGTTGGTCATTTGACTCAGCAGGCAAGCTTGTGAAGATCAAGGATGCTGATGGGGCTGGTTATGGAGAAAGCTTCAACTGTGAAGGTTCGCACGACCTAAAAAAACTACCACGTTTTGAGTCGTATCGTGGCTTCCTCTTCGCTAGCCTTCGTGGTGACGTCAAGCCCTTAATTGAGCACCTTGGTGAAGCTCGTCACATGATCGACATGATCGTCGATCAATCGACTGATGGCTGGGAGGTTCTGCGGGGCTCCTCGACTTATGTGTTTAACGGAAACTGGAAAATCCAGGCTGAAAATGGCGCTGACGGTTATCACGTGACTGCGACACACTGGAATTATGTTGCAACTGTAGGCCGTAGGAAGACGGGACTTTCACTTGATGATGTGAAGGCGATGGATGCGAGTGAGTTCAACAAGCAACCAGGTGGATTTTTCGCTTTCGAGAATGGACATATTATGGTCTGGTCGCTCTGGCCAAACGGTCAGGACCGTCCAATTGCAGAGCGGAAACAAGAGCTTGTCGAGCGTGTTGGCGAGGCGAGAGCATCTTGGATGGTAAACAATCTTCGTAACCTCTGTGTGTATCCGAACGTGTTTCTAATGGATCAGTTCGGTTCACAAATCCGGGTGTTCAGGCCTTTGTCGGTCGATAAAACGGAAGTGACAATCTACTGTATTGCACCTAAGGGGGAGAGTGCTGAGGCTCGTGCCCACCGCATCCGTCAATACGAGGACTTCTTTAACGCAAGTGGTATGGCTACCCCAGATGATCTGGAAGAGTTCCGTGCCTGTCAGGAAGGGTTCAACGGGAATACTGCTGAATGGAACGATGTTTCTCGTGGGGTGATGCATTGGATCGAGGGGCCCGATGAGCACGCTAAAAAGCTTGGAATAGAGCCGCTATTGTGCGGAGCGCGAGTCGAAGATGAGGGGCTCTTTGCTATGCAGCACAAGTATTGGGTCCGAGCAATGTCAGAGGCGGCTGATCGAGTTTTGAAGGGGGAAAAGTAATGGCTTTCACTTATGAGCAAGTACGAGACTTCCTCAATAAGGAGGCGCGCTATCTGGATGACCGTGATTTCGAAGCTTGGGTTGAGCTCTACGACAAGAATATTCAGTTCTGGGTGCCATCTTGGGATGATGATGGGGAGCTGACGCGTGATCCTCAGAAGGAAGTCTCTTTGATGTTTTATGCCCACCGCGACGGTTTAGAAGATCGTGTGTTTCGGATTCGGACTGAGCGCTCGACAGCAAGCACGCCTAATCATCGAACCAGTCACAATCTCTCGAACATTGAGATCGTTGAGAGTGATGAAGACTCTTGTTTAGTTAGATTTAACTGGATCACCTTCACTTGCCGATACAAAATCACCGACCATTTTTTTGGTACTAGCAAATATCGGCTCATCAAAGGAGCTAATGGAGAGATGCGTATTAAAGAGAAGACAGTGGTTTTGAAGAACGACTGCATCCACCAAGTTCTAGACATTTATCACATCTAAAAAACGATATACACATCGCCCACACAAATCCTTGCGTGGGCGAGATGATCAAGAAACACAACATAACTTCATATTCCAATGAGCCACAAGATTGCACTCAACTTTGAGGATGGCCAGACGAGATTCATTGCGTCGCTACCCGGGGAAAATGTTGCCAACGCAGCGTATAGAAACGCTATAAATATTCCAATTGATTGTCGAGATGGTGCGTGTGGGGCTTGTAAGTCGATTTGTGAGTCAGGTCAATTTGAAATGACAGACTTTATCGAGACTGCCTTGAGTCATGAAGAGGTAAAAACAGGCCACGTATTGACGTGCAAGATGATTCCAACGACTGATTGCGTAGTTCGGATTCCGACAACTCTTGAGCAGTGCGTCAAGGTGCAACTAATGCCGAAGCAGGCTGTTGTGGTATCAATAAAACCAGTCTCTGAAACAACCTTCACTGTGACTTTGGAGGGCGAGGCTGTTACCGATTTGGAATTCTTACCAGGCCAGTATGCGGCGCTCCAGGTGCCTGGAACCACGGAAACACGAGCCTACTCGTTTAGTTCCATGGTGGAAGATGGTCGGGTCGAATTCTTGATTAGGAACGTACCGGGTGGCCTGATGAGTAGCTATTTGTCACACAGATCCAAGGTTGGCGACAGCATTAGCATGAAGGGGCCAATCGGAAGCTTTTACCTGCGAGATATCAAGCGACCAGTATTGATGTTAGCTGGCGGTACAGGCCTTGCACCGTTTCTGGCAATGTTAGCGACGATCGAAGAAAAGGGTTCCGCTCATCCCATTCATTTGGTCTATGGGGTCACGAGCGAAAGTGATCTGGTAATGCTGGATCGTTTAGATGAGCACAAGCAAAAAATTCCTGATTTCACTTATACGGCATGCGTTGCTGATAAAACTTCGAATTATCCAATTCGTGGTTATGTGACGGACCACATTCCGGTCGCAAGTGTTAATGGTGGTGATGTCGACATTTATCTATGTGGTCCCCCTGCAATGGTGAGTGCGACAGAGGATTACATCAAGGTGAACGGCATTGAGCCGGTAAGTTTCCATTACGAGAAATTCGTTGCAAGTCGGTGATACAAAAATGGAAAAGAAACGATTCATCGACAAAGTGGCGGTAGTAACAGGCGCTGCGCAGGGCATAGGAAAAGACGTTACGTTGGCACTGTCAGCAGAAGGTGGGAAGGTTGTTATCGTTGACAGGTCAGACCTTCTTTCGGAGTTGCATGACCAGCTAGAGCGAGTTGGTCATGAAGTCCACATGGTCAACGCAGATTTGGAAAAGTATGCAGAGTGTCAACGAGTCATGCAGGAAGCCGAAAACCGATTCGGACGCGTGGACATATTGATCAACAACGTGGGTGGAACCATTTGGGTTAAGCCCTTCGAGCAGTACTCGGAAAATGAGATCGTTACCGAAATCAATCGATCGCTTTATCCGACGCTTTGGTGCTGCAATGCCGTGTTACCGATGATGATTAAGCAAGGCACCGGCAGCATCGTCAATATATCTTCGGTTTCCACTCGTGGGATTTATCGGGTGCCTTACTCCGCAGCAAAAGGCGGAGTGAATGCAATAACAACATGTCTTGCTTTTGAAAATGGGACACGTGGAATCCGTGTTAATGGAGTTGCGCCGGGTGGCGTGGATGCGGGGCCCAGAAGAATTCCAAGAAATGCAGTCCCTCTGTCAGATCAAGAGAAGGTCTGGTACCAAGAAATGGTGGACCAGTCTGTAGGAGTGTCTTTCATGAAGCGATATGGGACTCTCGGAGAGCAAACGAATGCCATTCTTTTTCTCGCATCAGACGACGCATCCTATATCACGGGTGTGACGATCCCAGTTGCCGGTGGTGATCTGGGTTAAGGAACGTCTTAGCTCATTTCGGCAGTTCAGTAGCACAAGGAATTCAGACGCCACCAAGGTGTACCAATCGCATTTTCATCGGAAAGTTGAAGTTATTTGCCAAAGGAGGAAGCTGATATGGATTATTCGAATAAACGCCGCCAATTCATCAAAGGCTCAGCATTAACTATTGCAAGTGGAGCTTTCTCAGGATTGTTGCCGCGTTTTGGGAATGCGCAATCTAGCAAGATCAAAGTGGGATTCATGCTGCCTTACAGTGGTACTTATGCCAATCTTGGCGTCGGCATTGAGAATGGATTTAGATTGTTTGTGCAGGAGAAAGGCGGAAAACTTGCTGGTAGAGAGATTGAGTTTATCCGTGTGGATGATGAGTCTGACCCATCCAAAGCGACGGATAACGCGAACAAGCTAATACTCCGTGACAAAGTTGATTTAATTGTAGGCACCGTGCATAGCGGGGTCGCAATGGGAATGGTTAAGTTGACGCGTGAAGCAGGGATCTTGCACATCATTCCTAATGCTGGTGCAGCTGCTGCTACTGGCGCGCTGTGTTCCCCTAATATTTTTCGCACATCATTCACCAATTGGCAGGCCATCTATCCACTAGGTAAGCATATTTACAGCAAGGGTCAGAAAACAGCAGTTTGGGTTACATGGAAATACGGTGCAGGGGATGAGGCTGGGGAAGGTTTTAAGGAAGGTTATATCAGCGTGGGTGGAAAAGTCATTAAGGAGCTGGCTATTCCTTTCCCAAGTATGGAATTTCAGTCTGTGCTGACGGAAATAGCGTTCCTCAAGCCTGACGCCGTCGCTTGTTTTTTTGCGGGAGCAGCCGGAGCTAAGTTCATCAAGGACTATGCCGCTGCGGGATTAAAAGGAAAGATTCCACTTTACAGTTCATTTTTAACGGATGGTGTCCTTGATGCAGTAGGAACAGACGCTGAAGGGATTGAGAGCACAGCACATTACGGCGATTCGCTCCAGATCAAAAAGGACAAAGAGTTTCGTATTGCCTACGCGAAGGCGTTCAAGATGCAACCCGATGCTTTTGGTGTTCAGGGGTACGACTCAGCCCAGTTGTTTGCAATCGGCCTGGATGCGGTCAAGGGGGATATTTCTAACAAGGCGGGGATGATCGTCGCCATGGAGAACGCCAAGATTGATAGCCCCCGGGGAGTCTGGACTATGTCGAAGGCACACAACCCGGTTCAGGATATCTATCTGAGACGAGTCGTTGGCAAAGAAAACAAAGTCATCGGTATAGCCCATAAGGCGCTTGCTGACCACGCACGTGGCTGCAAGATGACCTGATCAGCGGTTGTCGATGAGATGAGTAGGCCTGCCTGATTTAAGGTAATCAGGTAAGTCTACTGCATGCTAACGGACTGTAAAACTATAAATAAGGCACCCATGGAGATCAATTCGATTCTGATTCAACTGCTAAACGGAATTCAGTATGGCTTGTTACTGTTTTTGGTTGCGGCTGGACTTACGCTGGTTTTCGGGATCATGGGTGTCATAAATCTCGCCCATGGCAGTTTTTATATGATTGGCGCATATTTGGCTTGGTCGCTCGCAGAGCTTGCTGGGAGTTTCTGGGTGGGTATTGCCATCGGGATAGTGCTCACCATCATATTGGGTATGGTGTTGGAAGTTGTTTTCTTCAAACATTTGTACAGAAGAGATCATCTTTATCAGGTTTTGATGACGTATGGGCTAATACTGATTTTTGAAGATCTACGATCAGTTCTCTGGGGTAATGATATCCACGGGGTGGTTATTCCTGAACTTCTGAATAGTTCTATTCAGCTGACAGAAAACCTGACATATCCAATGTACCGATTCTTCGTTTCAGCTGTGTGCATCGCCATTGCGATCGGGCTATATCTCACGATTCAGCGAACGAGACTTGGGATGATCATCCGTGCCGGGGCGACCAACAGCGAAATGACTCAGGTGCTGGGTGTCAACATCAAACTTATTCACGCAGTTGTGTTTTCGATTGGAGTCTCATTAGCAGCAATAGCAGGGATGGTTGCATCACCTATTTCGTCAGCCTACCCGAACATGGGTACCCAAGTTCTGATTACCTGCTTCGTGATTGTAGTCATTGGAGGGATTGGTTCAGTGTGGGGGGCATTAGCTGGTGCGTTATTGATCGGTTTAGCAGACACATTTGGCAATGTTTTTGCACCTGAATATTCTGGTTTATCTGTGTTCATCCTGATGTCAATTATCCTCATTTGGCGTCCTGAGGGGCTCTTCAAGAGAAGCTATAAATGAATTTTAAGATAACAACAAGGAATTTACTTGTCGCTGTTCTTCTTCTTATGCTTTGTGCTCTGCCGCTTTTCGCCGAGAAGTTTTATGTTCAGCTTTTTTCGAAAATTCTGATCATGGGGATCTTTGCGATGAGCCTGGATCTGCTGGTGGGATATGTCGGCCTAGTCAGTCTTGGTCATGCAGCATTCTTCGGTTTGGCAGGTTACTGTGCGGCATTGTTAAGCCCTCAATATGAAGCTGGTAATTTTTTCGTTTCGTTTAGCGCAGCAATTAGTATCTGCATATTGTTCGCTTTGCTTACCGGGGTGCTTGCACTGCGGACGAAGAGTTTCTATTTCATCATGGTAACTCTGGCATTCGCGCAAATGATTTTCTTCATTTTCCATGATACGAAAATCGGTGGCGGTGGAGATGGGATTTACATCTATCAAAAACCTCTCCTCGCTATCAGTGGGATTACTTTGCTCGAACTTGAGAATTTCAAGACGTTCTACTGGTTTACCTTTGGTTGGCTTATAGCGATCTACGCATTTCTTCGGATATTGCTGCAATCACACTATGGGCATGCGCTAGGTGGCATCAAAGTCAATGAACATCGAATGAGAGCCCTGGGTTATCCAGTGTTTTGGTACAAGTTGTCGGCCTATGTCATTGCTGGTTCGATTGGCGGTATAGCTGGATATTTCAATGCCATTCAGTTTGGTTTTGTAAATCCGGAAAACATTTCGTGGCACACGTCAGCGAACGTGTTGATGATGGTCATTCTTGGTGGAATGGGGAGTTTGCACGGCGCTGTTTTTGGCGCCTCGGTATTCATCCTGCTTCAGGAGCTGATTTCAAATGAGTCAATGCTTGGTTCATTTGCATCCCATTGGTCACTCATGATGGGTTTTTTCATTGTTGCAGTCTCACTATTCTTGCCCAATGGGTTAACTGGTTTGTTCAGTAGAGGGAGCAAGAAATGAGTAAGCCAGTTCTTAGTGCCAGAAATCTTACCAAACGGTTTGGGGGCCTAGTCGCCGTGATGGACGTATCCCTTGATCTCTTCAAAGGAAAGGTGCATGGGGTCATAGGTACGAACGGTGCGGGGAAATCGACACTGACCAATTTGCTCTCCGGCGACCTTCCTCCAACGACGGGGAGTATTTTTTATAAAGGGATGGAGCTTTTTGACCTTCCACAGCACCGAGTTTCTCGGCTGGGTATCGGACGTAGCTACCAGAAGACCAACATATTTCCAGCATTTACTGTGTTTGAAAATGTTCGCTTAGCAGCCCAAGCTCTTCATCAAAGGCCATTTCAGTTCTGGAAGCGTGCAGGTTCATTTGCAGATGTGAATCAAATCACCGAACGAGCGATTCACGCAGTTGGACTATCGGATAAGAGAAAAATTCAAGCATTTGCCATGTCCCATGGCGAACAGAGACAACTTGAGATTGCCATGTGTATCGCTGGTGAACCGGAAGTGCTGTTGCTCGATGAACCATTGGCCGGCATGGGGCACTCGGAAGCTGAGCGGATGATTGATCTGATTTCGAGACTCAAGAATGATCACGCAATCATGTTAATCGAGCACGATATGGATGCAGTTTTTTCTGTATCAGACTATTTAACGGTGATGGTAAACGGTCAAGTCCTGGAAAGCGGCACTCCGGAGAGAATTCGAACAAGTGACAAGGTACAGCAAGCGTATCTGGGCTATGGAGAAGACTCCCATGTCTGAGTTTTTACTTGAGGCACAGGAACTCAATACCCGATATGGAAGCAGCCATATTCTTCATGGAGTAAATTTTAAAATCCGTTATGGCGAGTCATTAGCATTAATGGGACGCAACGGAATGGGCAAGACGACGCTTATCCGTAGCATGCTCGGATTGGTAAGACCTTTTAGCGGACAGGTGCGTGCGAGGGGGGAGGACGTCACAGGGGCAGAGACGTACCGCATCTCCCTAATGGGAATCGCATATGTCCCGGAAGGTAGAGGAATTTTTTCCAGCTTGTCTGTCAAGGAAAATCTGCTTATGGCAGCTAGGCCAGGGCCGACGGGGAAGAAGGATTGGACGTACGACCGTGTCCTCGATCGTTTTCCCCGTTTGGCAGAGCGACTCAAAAATGGAGGGAATCAGCTGTCTGGTGGAGAGCAACAAATGCTAACCATAGGTCGGGCGCTAATGACCAATCCAGATTTGTTGATCCTTGATGAAGCAACGGAAGGCCTTGCCCCCTTAGTTTCTCGAGAAATTTGGAAGATCGTGCGTGAAATCCGTGAAAGTGGAATTGCCACTGTCGTTGTGGATAAGAACTACGCAGCACTAACCGCGATTTCTGATCGATCGGTGATCTTGGTGAAAGGACGTGTGGTATTCGATGGCGACAGTGAGGCACTAAATGGCGATAGCGAACTGATTGCGAAACATCTGGGCGTCTAACGAGAAAATTCTGATTCTTGCAAGTATCGGATCGGCATCCTCCGAAGGTGTTGTGGGATGTCGAGCCAATGAAGTTAAATTAATAGAAAACAAGAGGATTGGGAATGAATAAGGCGATCGAAATCATTCATGACGAGCATATGGCTCTCGCTGCAGTATTGAATGCGATGTTGCATATCGTCGATGGAATCGAAAGTCGAAAATCAGTGCCGGATTTCGAATTGCTCTCTCTGATAGTTAAATACATCGCGGAAGTTCCTGAAAATTTGCATCACCCCAAGGAAGATCAGTATCTGTTTACCTTCCTGAGGCGTAAATGGCCTGCTTCAACCGAAGTTCTCGCGCAGCTAGAGAAAGAACACCGTGGTGGAGGTGAGCGAATTAGTTCACTTCAATCTGCATTAAGTGAATACCAAAGGCTTGGTGATCTCGGCTTTCAGAAGTTCTCAGCGGAAGCCCGGACGTTCGCGGCGCAAGAGTGGCGACATATGAGTCTAGAAGAGAAGAAGGTCATGCCTCTTGCAAGGGAATATCTTGCCAAAGAAGACTGGAATGAGATTTATGAAGCATTTACAAGGAATGGAAATCCTTGGCAGGGGACCAACCAGGAATACGATCGAATGTTTACACGTATTGTTTCCCTTGTCCCTCCTCCACTTGGTGTCGGACCTGAGTCGGATACCGAATGAATTAGACCTTATTGTTGGCTGCAGCATTAATAAGAGACAGATATCGTAGTCGTTGGTGGTCCATTACTTTAGTGTCAAATCACGATTGGAGAAAATGAATATGGCAATAGGTGGAGTGCTGCGTCCAGGACATGCGCAAATTCGTGTGATGAACCTCGAAGAAGGAATTCATTTTTATGGCAACGTGCTGGGTCTTCAGGAGACTGGCCGAGATGCGCAGGGGAGAGTGTATTTCAAGGCCTGGGATGAGCGAGATCACAGCAGTGTGGTGATCCGTGAGGCAGATCGTGCTGGTATTGATCACTTTGCTTTTAAGGTGCAAAGCAAGAGTGTGTTAAGTAAATTGGACTCAGACCTGCGGGCCTACGGTGTGAACACTGAATGGGTTCCCGCTGGTGAGATGCTGGAAACTGGGGAGCGCGTTCGCTTCCAAGTCGCCAGCGGCCACATGATAGAACTGTACGCAGATAAGGGGGTCGTGGGTAATGGTTTGGGAATGCTCAATCCTGAGGCCTGGCAGCCGATGGCAGAGAAGGGCATTGCTCCCACCCGCATGGATCATTGCCTGCTCTACGGTCCGGACATTGAGAAAGTTGAGGCCCTATTCCGTGATGTTTTAGGTTTCTACAAGGTTGAGCATATCGTCCTTGAGGACGACAAAACGGACTTGGCCATATGGCTATCCTGCTCCATTAAGGCTCATGACATTGCATTTGTTCGGCATGCAGTGCCAGGCATGCTACACCACGTCTCTTTTCTACTTGATAGCTGGGAGAAGGTACTGCGTGCAGCCGACCTAATGTCAATGAACCGAGTGTCTATTGACATTGGTCCTACACGCCATGGCGTGACTCGCGGAACTACTATCTACGCCTTTGATCCTTCTGGAAACCGTTTCGAGACCTTCGCAGGTGGTTATCAGACTTATCCGGATATCCCGCCTATTAAATGGACCATGGATGAGGTGGGCGCTGCCGTTTTCTATCATGATCGCAAACTAACTCCCTCGTTTCTCGAAGTTGTGAGCTGAATCGCGATTGAGCTATCTATCGCGTCAAAATTGGTATCAGACGTAGATTTGTAGGAAATCCTTATTTTAATGTATTTGATTTTTTTAAATCAAATAGTGGAGGAGTGCATCGGGAGTTTTAAATACCAGGTGTATTCCTCCACGCGATCTTTAGCCCTGGCTGCAATGGGTATTGATCAGCGTAGGCATATTTCCTCCAGGCAATCACCAATGCTTCTTAAGAAGCGCAATGATGATTATGAGTCATTGTGGATGAGGTATTTCTGCAGGTCGTATCAATATTGGCTCCTTACAAAAAATTCGAAATGAGTAATAGGGCTAGGTGAAATCGTGCAGTCTGGCCAGGACAAAAAGTATGTACTAGTTGGCATGAGGTCATCGGCCTGAAATTAGCAAAATTAAAACGAGTTAGTGGAGAACGGCAGTGCCCCTACAAAAAGACATCCTGAATTTCATCAACGGCGAATTCGTTGCTGGCAGCAAGTGGTTTGAAAACCGCACCCCCACCACCAACGCCGTCATCGGCCGCGTGGCCGAAGCCGGCAAGGCTGAAGTGGACGCCGCCGTCAATGCCGCCCGGGCTGCCCTCAAGGGCCCCTGGGGCTCCATGACCCTAGCCAAGCGGGTCGAACTGCTTGAAGCCCTGGTTGCCGAAATCACCAATCGCTTCGATGAGTTCCTCGAAGCCGAATGTGCCGACACCGGCAAGCCCCGCAGCCTGGCATCCCATATCGACATCCCCCGTGGCGCCGCCAACTTCAAGGTCTTCGCCGATGTGGTCAAGAACGTCCCCACCGAGTTCTTCGACATGGCCACCCCCGATGGTAAGTCCGCCATCAACTATGGCTATCGCACCCCTGTGGGCGTGGTCGGTGTCATCTGCCCCTGGAACCTGCCCCTGCTGCTGATGACCTGGAAAGTGGGTCCCGCCCTAGCTTGTGGCAACACCGTGGTGGTCAAGCCCTCCGAAGAAACACCCCGCACCGCTGCTCTCTTGGGCGAAGTCATGAACAAGGTCGGCATCCCCAAGGGGGTCTATAACGTCGTCCATGGTTTCGGTCCCGACTCTGCTGGTGAATTCCTCACCACCCACCCCAAGGTGGATGCCCTGACCTTCACTGGCGAAACCCGCACCGGCGAAATCATCATGAAGGCTGCCGCTACCGGTTCCCGTCCCGTCTCCCTGGAAATGGGCGGCAAGAATGCCGCCATCGTCTTTGAAGACTGCGACTTCGACGCCGCCATCGAAGGCACCCTGCGTTCCGCCTTCGTCAATTGCGGCCAGGTCTGCCTCGGTACCGAGCGCGTCTACGTGCAGCGCCCCATCTTCGACAAATTCGTTGCCGCCATGAAGGCCGGTGCCGAAGCCCTCAAGATCGGCGTACCGGAAGACAAAGACACCGGGATGGGTCCCCTGATCTCCAAGGAACACCAGAACAAGGTGCTGTCCTATTACAAGATTGCCAAGGATGCCGGTGCCACCATCGTCACTGGCGGCGGCGTGCCCGACATGCCTGGTGATCTCAAGGATGGCTGCTGGGTACAACCCACCATCTGGACCGGCCTGCCCGAAGACGCCCGCGTCATCAAGGAAGAGATCTTCGGCCCCTGCTGCCATATCGCTCCCTTTGACACTGAAGAAGAAGTGCTGGAGAAAGCCAACGCCAACGAATACGGTTTGGCGACTGCGATCTGGACTACCAACCTGTCCCGCGCCCACTGCGTTGCGCAGAAGATGGAAGTCGGTATCGCCTGGGTGAACTCCTGGTTCCTGCGTGATCTGCGCACTCCCTTCGGCGGTTCCAAGCAGTCCGGCATCGGCCGTGAAGGCGGCGTGCATTCCCTTGAGTTCTATACCGAACTCAAGAACGTTTGTATCAAGCTCTGAGGCGAACCTTCATGGAACAGAAACTGATTGAGCAACTGGGCGACGAGCTCTACAACGCCCTGGTCAGCCGCCAGGTGATCGAGCCCCTGACCAGCCGTCATGCTGACATCACCGTCGAGGATGCCTATCACATCCAGCAACGCATGATTTCCCGCCGCCTGGAGAAGGGCGAGAAGATCATCGGCAAGAAGATCGGCGTCACCGCCAAGGCCGTGATGAACATGCTTGGTGTCGGCCAGCCCGACTTCGGCTACATGCTCGATGGCATGATCTACAACGAAGGCGAGTCCATCGACAGCAAGACCCTGATCCAGCCCCGGGCTGAAGGCGAGATCGCCTTCGTCATGAAGAAGGACGTGATGGGCCCCGGTCTCACCGCCGCCGACATCCTGGCCGCCACCGAAGGTGTCATGGCCTGCTTCGAGATCGTGGACTCCCGCATCAAGGACTGGAAGATCAAGATTCAGGACACTGTGGCTGACAACGCCTCCTGCGGCGTCTTCGTCCTCGGCGACAAGCTGGTGGACCCGCGCAGCGTCGATCTTTCCACCTGCGGCATGATCCTCGAGAAGAACGGCGAAATCGTCGGCACCGGTGCCGGTGCCGCCTCCCTCGGCTCCCCGGTCAATGCCATGGTCTGGCTGGCCAATACCCTGGGACGTCTTGGTATTCCCTTGAAGGCCGGCGAAGTGGTGTTGTCCGGCTCCCTAGCGGCATTGATCCCGGTCCAGGCAGGCGACAACCTGCGCGTGACCATCGGTGGCATTGGAAGCTGCTCCGTGAAATTCACCTAGCCCCAACCAACTGATTGAAATGAATCCTCTGAGGGCGCTGGTGCAGCGCCCCTAGGGACTCTTTTGCCCAGAAAAAACGAAATAAGCCCACACAACACGAAATTCAGGAGATGTAGATGTCAAAGAAGATCCGCTGTGCCCTGATTGGTCCCGGCAATATCGGCACCGATCTGCTCTACAAGCTGCAGCGCAGCCCCGTGCTGGAACCGGTCTGGATGGTGGGTGTTGACCCCACCTCCGAAGGCCTCAAGCGCGCTCGCGACATGGGCCTCAAGACCACCGATCAAGGCATTGATGGCCTGATTCCCCACATCAAGGAAGATGGCATCCAGATCGCCTTCGACGCTACCTCTGCCTACGTCCATGCCGAGAACAGCCGCAAGGTCAATGAACTGGGCGTACTGATGATCGACCTCACCCCCGCCGCCATCGGCCCCTACTGCGTGCCCCCGGTCAACCTGATCGACCACGTCGGCAAGGGTGAAATGAACGTCAACATGGTCACCTGTGGCGGCCAGGCCACCATCCCCATGGTTGCTGCAGTTTCCCGCGTCCAGCCCGTCAAGTACGGCGAAATCGTCGCCACCGTGTCCTCCAAGTCCGCCGGTCCCGGCACCCGCAAGAACATCGACGAATTTACCCGCACCACTGCCGGTGCCATCGAGAAGGTGGGCGGCGCCAAGGTCGGCAAGGCCATCATCATCATCAACCCGGCTGAGCCCCCCCTGATCATGCGCGACACCGTGCATTGCCTGACCGAGACCGAGCCCGACCAGGCCAAGATCACCGAGTCCATGCACGCCATGGTCAAGGAAGTACAGAAGTACGTGCCCGGCTACCGCATCGTCAACGGCCCCGTCTTCGACGGCAACCGCGTCTCCGTCTACCTCGAAGTGGAAGGTCTGGGCGACTTCCTGCCCAAGTACTCCGGCAACCTCGACATCATGACGGCGGCGGCGGCTCGTACCGCCGAGATGTTTGCGGAAGAAGTGATTGCTGGTCGGCTCTCACTCCAGGCGAAGGCCGCCGTCTGACTATGAACGCCCCCCACCCCCATCCCCGCCCCAGGGCGGGGCTATTGGCGAGTTCTGCCGCTGGCGCGGCTTCACAGAAAAAACGGGCTGCATCTGCGGCCGGTAATGGAGTTAACCATGACTGTTAAAGGCAAAAAAATCACCGTCCACGACATGACCCTGCGCGACGGCATGCACCCCAAACGTCACCAGATGACCCTGGAGCAGATGACCTCCATCGCCCAGGGCCTCGACGCCGCCGGCATCCCCCTGATCGAAGTCACCCATGGCGACGGCCTTGGTGGTTCCTCCGTCAACTACGGTTTCCCCGCCCACACCGACGAGGAATACCTCTCTGCCGTCATCCCCACCCTCAAGCAAGCCAAGGTCTCCGCCCTGCTGCTGCCCGGCATCGGCACCGTGGACCACCTCAAGATGGCCCGCGACCTGGGT
>RXJP01000103.1 GCA_003963315.1 Rhodocyclaceae bacterium
TTCGCACCGAAGGCGGCCCCAATGCCAAGAAGACCATCCAGGCCGTCGGCGCATCCGCCAAGCAGATGCTGGGCAAGACCCCGGGCAACATCATCGCCATCCGCCCCATGAAGGACGGCGTGATCGCCGACTTCACCGTCACCGAGCAGATGCTCAAGCAGTTCATCAAGAAGGTGCATGACTCGCGCCTGTTCTCCCCCAGCCCCCGCATCATCATCTGCGTACCCTGCGGCTCCACCCAGGTGGAGCGCCGCGCCATCCGCGAATCCGCTTTGGGTGCCGGCGCCAGCCAGGTGTACCTGATCGAGGAACCCATGGCCGCCGCCATCGGCGCCGGCTTGCCCGTTTCCGACGCCACCGGTTCCATGGTGGTGGACATCGGCGGTGGCACCACCGAGGTGGGCGTCATCTCCCTGGGCGGCATGGTGTATGCCGGCTCTGTCCGCGTCGGCGGCGACAAGTTCGACGAAGCCATCATCAACTACATCCGCCGCAACTACGGCATGCTGATCGGTGAAACCACCGCCGAAGCCATCAAGAAGGGCATCGGTTCCGCCTTCCCCGGTTCCGAAGTGAAGGAGCTGGAAGTGAAGGGCCGCAACCTGGCCGAGGGCATTCCCCGCTCCTTTACCATCTCCTCCAACGAAATCCTCGAAGCCCTGACCGATCCCCTCAACCAGATCGTCGGTGCGGTGAAGATCGCCCTGGAGCAGACTCCGCCGGAACTGGGTGCGGACATCGCCGAGAAGGGCATGGTGCTCACCGGCGGCGGCGCGCTGCTGCGCGACCTGGACCGTTTGCTGATGGAAGAAACCGGCTTGCCGGTGCTGGTGGCGGATGATCCGCTGACCTGCGTGGTGCGCGGTTCCGGTCTCGCCCTTGAGAAGATGGACAAACTCGGCAGTATTTTCGCAAACGAATAAACACCGCTCCGCTAGTGTGCAAGGCGGCGCAGACCCTGCGCCGCCTTTTCATTTCCGGGGTTCGGGCATTCCCAGGCAGTCATGAACGTCGTCGGCCATTCGCCACCACCCTTTTTCAAGCGGGGCCCTGCGCCCCTGGCCCAGCTCGCCTTTTTCAGCACGCTCTCCGTGCTATGTCTGGTGGCGGATCTGCGCTTCCACACGCTTGAATGGTTGCGCCTGGGCGTCGCTACCGCCGCCCTGCCCTTGCAAAAGCTGGCCTATCTGCCCGTGGAAACGGGCGACGATTTCAGCAAATACCTGACCCGGCTTTCCGTTTTGCAGGAAGAGAATGACGAACTGCACCGCCGTCAGTTGTCCACCGCGGCGCAGATACTGCGGCAGCAGCACCTGGAAGACGAGAACAAGCGTCTGCGTGCCCTGCTCGACATGAAGGAGCGTCAGCCGGTTTCGGGCCAAGTGGCGGAAATCCTCTACGCCGCCCGGGATCCCTTCGCCCGTCGGGTCATCATCGACCGCGGCATGCAGAGCAATATCGAACCGGGCCAGGTAGTGATCGACGACATCGGCGTCATCGGCCAAGTGACCCGTGCTTTCCCCCTCACCGCCGAAGTCACCCTGCTCACGGACAAGAACCAGGCGATCCCCGTCCAGGTCCAGCGCAACGGCCTGCGGGCGGTGCTGGCGGGTGCCGGCGCCGGCACCTTGGAGCTGCGCTTCCTGGCGTCCAATGCCGAAGTCCAGCAGGGGGACATCTTGGTGACTTCGGGCCTTGACGGCGTCTATCTGCCTGGCTTGCCCGTGGCCAAGGTGGCGAAGGTGGACCGCAACAACGACTTCGCCTTCGCCCGCATCATCTGCGAACCCATCGCCGGCATAGAGAAGCATGGGGACGTGCTGGTGTTGGCGCCCCGTACCGGCCTGCCGCCCCAGCCTGAGGATCCCGAGCAGGTGTCCGACAAACCCGGCAAGGGCCGCCGGGTCAAGAAGATGAGCCGCTAGCCATGCAAGCCACCCATACCTCCCGCCGCATCCTGCTGCCGGTCCGCCAGTGGTTCATCCTGTTCTCCCTGGCGTTTGCCCTGTTGCTCAATATGATCCCCCTCGGCCGCTTCCCGGGGATGCCCGATTGGGTGGCCCTGGTGCTGACCTTCTGGTGCATCCACCAACCCCTCAAAGTGGGCATGGGCTCCGCCTTCGTGCTGGGTATCCTGATGGACGTGGCCGACGGCAGCGTCATGGGACAGCATGCCTTCGCTTACGTGCTGCTGGCCTTCGCCGCCGCCGGGCTGTCCCGGCGCATCCTCTGGTTTCCCCTGACCTATCAGGCCATCCATGTGGTGCCCATGCTGCTGGGCGTCCAGGTACTGATGACGGTGGTCAGGATGATGGCGGGCGGCGCGTTCCCAGGCATCCTCTGGTTCGTTTCCTCCTTCACCTCGGGCTTGATTTGGTACCCGCTGACCTTCCTGCTGCTGCTGCCCCAGTACCGGCCGGTGGAGCGGGACGAGAACAGGCCCATATGAGCAAGGCTCATATGGGCCTGTTCTCAGCACAGATATGGCCCACCCCCTATCCCCCGCCCCAAGGGCGGGGGCAACTAGTCAGTGCGCCTTTGGCGCAAGTTTGTTGATTTCGCGCCGTGGAATTCAGTAACCCCCAGGAAGGTTTAGAAAAATTCCGCAGCCGCCTCGGTGTGGCGGCGGGCTTCGTGTTGTTCTGTTTCTTCCTGCTCTTCGCCCGCTTCATCTGGTTGCAGATTTTCCAATATAACTACTACAAGACCCGGGCCGAGGAGAATCGTATCTCCCTGGTGCCCATCGTTCCCAACCGTGGTTTGATCGTGGACCGCAATGGGGTGGTGATGGCGCGCAACTATTCCGCTTACACCCTGGAAATCACCCCCTCCAAAGCCGGCGACCTGGAGGCCACCATCGACGAATTGGCCAAGATCGTAGATATCCAGCCCAAGGACCGCAAACGCTTCAAGCGCCTGCTGGAGGAATCGAAGAACTTCGAATCCCTGCCCATCCGCAATCGTCTCAGCGACACCGAAGTGGCCCGCTTCATCGCCCACCGCTATCGTTTCCCCGGGGTGGACATCAAGGCACGCCTGTTCCGCCAGTATCCCTTCGGTGACATGGCATCCCATCTGCTGGGTTATATCGGCCGCATTGACGCCAAGGACGTGGACAAGATCAGCGACGAGGATGCCGAGGACAACTACCGCGGCACCGAGCATTTCGGCAAGCGCGGCATTGAGCAGCATTACGAATTCCAACTCCACGGCACCACCGGCTTCGAGCAGATGGAAGTGGACTCGGGTGGTCGCGCGGTGCGCACCCTGGCCCGCACCGCGCCGGTGGCGGGCAACAACCTCACCCTGACGGTGGATGCCAAGTTGCAGGAAGTGGTGGAAAAGGCCTTTGGCGATAGGCGCGGCGCCCTGGTGGCGATAGAACCTTCCACCGGGGGCATCCTGGCCCTGGTGTCCATGCCCAACTTCGATCCCAACCTGTTCGTGGACGGCATCGATTCCCAGAGCTGGCAGGAGCTGAACGATTCCCCCGACAAGCCCATGATCAACCGAGCCGTGTACGGTACCTATCCGCCCGGCTCCACCTTCAAACCCTACATGGCACTGGCGGCCCTGGAAGCGGGCAAGCGGCGGCCGGAGCAGACCATCTTCGACCCCGGTTTCTTCAACTTCGGCGGCCACCAGTTCCGCGATGACAAGAAGGGTGGCCATGGCACGGTGAACATGTACGCCTCCATCGTCCAGTCCTGCGACACCTATTACTACATGCTGGCCAACGATCTGGGCATTGACGGCATCTCCGGCTTCATGGGGAAATTCGGTTTCGGCCAGCGTACCGGGGTGGACATCCCCGGCGAGGCCGAGGGCGTACTGCCTTCCCAGGAATGGAAGAAACGTCGTTTCAAACGGCCCGAGCAACAGAAGTGGTATGCCGGTGAAACCATTTCCATCGGCATCGGCCAGGGCTATAACGCCTACACCCCGATACAACTCGCCCAGGCCATGGCCACCCTGGCCAACAACGGCGTCATGTTCCGGCCCCATTTGGTCAAGTACATCACCGACACCAAGACGGGCAAGCAAACCCAGGTGGAGCCCGAGCCGGTGAAGACGATTCCCCTCAAGCCGGAAAATATCGAAACCATCAAGAACGCCATGATCGGGGTGAACAAGGAAGGCACCGGCGCCCGCGCCTTCGCCGGCGCCGAATACGTGTCCGCCGGCAAAACCGGCACCGCCCAGGTGTTCTCTCTCAAGGGCAGCAATTACAAAGAGGGCGGCACCAAGAAGGAACTGCGCGACCATGCCTTGTTCATCGCCTTCGCCCCGGCGGACAAACCCACCATCGCCTTGGCGGTGTTGGTGGAAAACGGCGGCTTCGGCGCGGCAGCAGCAGCGCCCATCGCCCGCCAGGTGTTCGACTACTATCTCCTCGGCAAATTGCCGAAGGGCCCGGCGGGTGAAACCGAAGCAGGAGACGGCGACTGATGCTGAGACAACTCTGGTACCGCATCATTGCGCCCATCGATCCACCGCTGATGGCCCTGGCCGGGGCCTTGATCGGCATCGCCCTGCTGGTGCTGGGCAGCGCCTCCCCGGACCGCTTGCCGGCGCAACTGGTCAACGTTGCCGCCGCCCTGGTGGTGATGCGCATGGTGGCGCAATTCCCGCCCCAGCGCCTGATGCACATCGCCCTTCCCCTCTACCTGTTCGGCGTATTGCTGCTGGTGGCTGTGGCGCTGTTCGGCGATGTCTCCAAAGGCGCACGGCGTTGGCTCAACCTGGGCGTCATGCGGGTCCAACCCTCGGAGCTGATGAAAATCGCCATGCCATTGATGTTGGCCTGGTACTTCCAAAAACGCGAACCCCTGATCCGCATGCGCGATTACGGCATCGCCGCCCTGTTGCTGTTGGTACCCGTGGCCCTGATTGCCAAGCAGCCCGACCTGGGTACCGCCATCCTGGTGTTGGCCGCCGGCTTCTACGTCATCTTTTTCGCCGGTCTGCCCTGGAAGGTGATGATCGGCCTGGCCTTCCTCGCCGCCGCCGCCGCCCCCTTGGCCTGGAGCAAGATGCACGACTACCAACGGGCGCGCATCCTGACCCTGTTCGATCCCGAATCCGACCCTTTGGGAAAAGGCTTCCACATCATCCAGTCCACTATCGCCATCGGCTCCGGCGGCGTCTTCGGCAAGGGCTGGGGCCAGGGCACCCAGGCCCAGCTCGAGTTCATCCCCGAGCGCCACACCGACTTCATCTTCGCCGTCATGTCGGAAGAATTCGGCCTGTTGGGCAATATGGTGCTGGTGGTGATCTATGCCATGTTGATCGCCCGCGGCCTGATGATCGCCGGCAACGCGCCGACCCTGTTCACCCGCCTGTTGGCCGGTTCCATCACCCTGATCTTCTTCACCTATGCCTTCGTCAACATGGGCATGGTGAGCGGCATCCTGCCGGTGGTGGGGGTGCCGCTACCCTTCATCAGCTACGGCGGCACGGCGCTGGTGACCTTGTTCTTCGGCATCGGCATTCTCATGAGCGTGCACAAGAACAGGATGTTGGTGCAGAAGTAGCCCCTACTAGCAACCGAGAACACCGGCGATCACGGACCTGAGCCATTTGTTGCGGGGATCCTTGTGATAGCGCTCATGCCAGTACTGTTTAACCGAATAAGCTGGCACATCCACGGGTAGCCGCATCGCCTTGATCGAGTCGGATGCGGTGAGCAATTCACCGTAGCGTTCCGGAACCGTGACCAGGAAATCAGTGGTGGCGACGATGGGGGCCACACAGAGGAAATTGGGAACGCTCAACGCGATCTTTCTTTCGATGTTCCGTTCCGCCAGCGCCTTGTCAATGACGCGCTGGCCTATCCAGGAAGCGGCGATGCGCACATGGGATTCAGCCAAGAACTGCTTGAGGGTGAGTTTGTCCTTGATCCTAGGATGCCCCTTACGCGCCATGCATACAAAGCTCTGGGAAAAAAGTTTCTGCTGATAAAAGCCCGCATCCAACTGGGGCAGAAAGCCGAAGGCCAAATCCGCTTTGCCGCTCTCCAGCAAAGCCGGTGTGTCGGCCGTGATATCGCTGACTTCGAGTCGTATTGATGGAGCCTCGGCCGCCAGATAGCGGATCAGGGAAGGGACCAGCACAATCTGGCTGATGCTGGTCGCACAGATCCGAAAATGATGGTCCGACGTTTTTGGATCAAACGCGGATTGGTAGTTTGTCGCCTGCCTGAGTAGTTCAAGCGCTTCGTGCAAGGTAGGCAGCAATTCATTGCACATGGGCGTTGGTTGCATCCCCGCAGAGGTTCGTACAAAGAGGGGATCACCGAAAAGCTTACGCAGTTTTCGCAAGGCGATGCTCACCGCCGGCTGGCTGAATTGCAGGTTCTCGGCGGTCTGGGAAACATTGCCGGTCTTGGCCAGATCTTCGACGACTGCCAGCAGCTTCATATCAAGGTCGATCATCTTTCCCCCTATTCGTCCCCGGTCACCGAACAGATTCCGGCGGTGCCATCTTGTACTGGATAACTATAACAAATCGAAATACATCATATCTAAATTAACGTATCGACAATATAAAGGTGCAGACATAACATCCGCCCGGACCTGAAAGGCGAGGCGTCCTTCCGGCCCGAGGCAATGGCAGGAAAAAGCCGAATAGCCCTTGTAGGTAAAAACAACCACTAGGAGGAGATGTTATGTCCAGACAAGAAGGAAGCCGATTGCGTTTTCGTCTCAGTCCAATCGCCTCGGCGATTGTTCTTACGGCGTTCATACCAAAGGCATTTGCTTTCAGCGTCGATAGCGCTGATCCCGACGTTTCGGTTCGTTTCGACAACACCGTCAAATACAGCGCCGCTTGGCGAACCAGCGCTGTGGACAGTGCGGTAGCTGCCGGCCCCGGAACCGCAGTGCCCAATCCGAATCTTGACGATGGCGATAGAAACTTCAAGAAAGGTTTGATCTCGAACCGTTTTGATCTTCTGTCCGAACTCGATTTCAGCTACAAAAATCAATACGGCTTTCGGGTCAGCGCCGCCGCGTGGTACGACGATGTCTACAACCGCGGCAACGACAACGACAGTGCGGCCACCAACAATAATTTTTCCGTAGGCCCCAACGCATTTCCCAATGCGACAAAGAAACTCCAGGGACAAGATGCGGAGTTCCTCGATGCCTTCGTATTCGGCAAATTCAATGTAGCCGACTCGGACGTGAACGTTCGCGTCGGACGGTTTACCCAGTTGTTCGGAGAAAGCCTTTTCTTCGGTGGAAACGGCATCGCGGCTGCGCAGTCATCCATGGATATCGTCAAATTGGTGGCTGTGCCGAGCGCCCAGTTCAAGGAAATTTTGAGGCCGGTGGGACAGGTATCGGGAACCGTGCAGTTGTCGCCCCAGTTCAGTGTGTCCGCTTATTACCAGTACGAATGGAGAAAAGCACGGCTGCCGGCTGTTGGAAGCTATTTCAGCTTTGCGGATTTTGCCGACGACGGTGGTGAGCGAGTCATCGCAGGCGCCCCCATCGTGCCAGGTGGGGGCCCAGCCGCGTTCTTCCGCGGGACGGATCTGAAGGCCAAGAATTCCGGCCAAGGTGGGATTGCCTTCAAGTACAAGGTGAATGATTGGGAATTCGGCCTATACGGCGCTCGCTTCCACGACAAGTTTCCCCAGTTCTATTTTCGCCCCGGCGTTGGTGGTGTGAATGTGGCAACAGGCCGAATCGGTGACTACGTCCTTGTATACGGCGAAGATATTAAGGTCATCGGCGGAAGCTTCAGCACTTTGGTGGGCGAGACGAATCTCGGGGGCGAAGTTTCCTTCCGCGACAACATGCCCCTGCAGGCCGTCGGCAATGTCGTGGTGGATCCTACCGGGACCGGCAATGGCGGTGGCAATCCCCTCTATCCCGTGGGGAAAACCGCCCATGCCCAGATTTCGGCCATTCAGGTCATGGGTGCTTCTCCCCTTTGGCAGGGCGCAAGCTTTCTCGGCGAACTTGCCTTCAACCGCTTGCTGAGTATCACGAAGAATCCGTCACAACTTGATCCCAACGTCACCCGGGATGCCTGGGCTGCGCGTTTCATTTTCCAGCCGGAATACTTCGAGGTGATACCCCAAGTGAACCTGCAAGTGCCGATCGGGTTGGGATACGGCTTGAAGGGAAGTTCCGCGATCAACGGTATCGGTTTTCCCGCGCACCACGGCGGCGACTTCAGCATTGGCTTGAAGGCGGACTACCAGAAACTTTGGTACGGCTCGCTGAGCTATACGCAGTTCCTGGGCGACAAGGGGCCGGTCGTGGATGCCCTGGGGCAACTCAGCGGCAACCAACAGCTGAAAGACCGGAACTTCATTTCCCTTTCGATCCAACGCACCTTCTAAGAACTGATTGCAGTGAGGAGAATTCAATGCTTAAGAAAAAAATCCTAGCAGCATCGTTGGTCGCGCTTTTGAATGGTGCGTATACGGCGAATGCGGAAGTCAGCGCCGACGAGGCTTCAAAGCTGAAAAAAGAACTCACCCCTCTCGGGGCGGAACGGGCGGGAAACAAGGATGGCAGCATCCCCCCGTGGGATGGCGGGATTACCGCTACGGTGCCGGGTCCCAAGATGGGAGATATTCCGACGGCGCTGTTCCAGAACGAGAAGCCCATTGCCCAGATATCGGCGAAGAACATGGCGCAATTCGCTGACAAGTTGAGCGAAGGCGTCCAAGCCATGATGAAAAAATATCCGGAAAGCTTCCGCGTCGACGTATATCAAACCCATCGAACCGCGGCGGTGCCTTCCTGGATTGCCGATAACACTTACAAGAATGCCGTTCGATGCAAGACAAAAGACGGCGGATTGTCTCTGGAGGGATGCTATGGCGGCATCCCCTTCCCGATTCCAAAATCCGGGGTGGAAGCGATCTGGAATCACCAACTGCGCATCGAGCCCGAGTCCAAGGATTTTGTCTTCAAGAACTATGCGGGTTCTTCAGACGGAAGCCGCGCCCTGGCCTCCAGCAACAAGACCAACCACCAGCATCCCTACTACTACAAAGGCGGGTCGGCAGAGAAATGGGACGGGGACTACCGACTGATCCGCATGTACCAAACCGATCCCCCATTCAAGGCTGGTGAATCCCTGGTGATTCGGGACAACGTGGAAATGGACAAGGCCCGCCAAGCCTGGCAATACCTCGTCGGCCAGCGCCGTGTCCGCCGGGCACCGACGGTGGCTTACGACACCCCCGATTTCGTCACCTCGGGCGCCGTCTACTTTGATGAAGTAATGGGATTCATGGGTGCGGTCGATCGTTTCCAGTGGAAGATTCTCGGCAAGAAGGAATTGTATGTCCCTTACAACAATAACGCCTTCATGGGAACGAAGACGGATGAAGCATTCGTCAAGTACCACCTGAATCCCGACAAGGTGCGCTGGGAACTGCACCGCGTATGGATAGTCGAGGCGACCGTAGCACCAGGGAAAAGGCATGCCGTCGCAAAACGCCGTTTCTACCTTGATGAGGACACCTGGATCTCGGTGTTGGCGGATGGATACGATGCCGAAGGGAAACTGTGGAGAACCACCCAGGTTCTGCCTTTCGTTGATCCCGCCATCCCCGCAGTGGTGATGCTGCCGGAGATTGTTTACAACCTCCAGGCGAATACCTTCGGCGTTGTCGCCATGCTGAACGACGAAACCTATGTCGCCAAACCGCCCAAGCCGGATAGCTGGTTTACGGGAGATGCCTTGGGGGCTGAGGGAACCCGATAAGGCAGGGAATCGACGCTCAACATGGAAGGGGGGCATGTCCCCCCTTGGAAGAAAATGACGCACAAGAAAAAATTGATCAGCAGAACCGGGATGCCTTGGGGATGGGGCATCCTGAAAGGATTTCTCGAGATTCTGGTCGTCGCCGTACTCCTCAGCGAAGGAGCCTCCGCCCAGGAGGCCGGCGTGATCGATACCTTCGATCCGTTAACCACGCCAGCGACCCAAACCTTTCGCGCAAGCACTTCGGTATTGCTGGCCGTCACACAGGCGGGTAACAGAGTGGTCGCCGCCGGGGAGCGCGGCATCATCATCTACTCAGACGATGGCGGGAATTCCTGGAAGCAGGCGAAGGTGCCCGTGAGCGTAGCCATCACAAATATGGATTTCCCCACCGGAAAATCGGGTTGGGCTGTCGGGCACGGCGGCGCGGTATTGAATTCCGAGGATGGTGGGGAAACGTGGCGACTGCAGATGTCAGGCAAGGAAGCTGCCGAGATCGAGTTGCAAGCGGCCAGGAATGGAAACTCGAAAGATCGTCGATTGGCCGACGCCCAAAGGCTGGTTTCTGATGGACCGGACAAGCCTTTACTCGACGTCAAATTCTGGACGCCCCAGGACGGCATGGTGGTCGGCGCCTACGGTTTGGCGTTTGTAACCCACGATGGGGGAAAGACATGGAATTCCATCATGGGTGGGATCAACAATCCCAAGGGCAAACATCTGTACAAGATTCTTATCGACCAACAGACGGTATTCATTGCGGGGGAACAGGGAGCCCTGTACCGAGGCAATTTGACCGATCTGAAATTCGACGAGCTCAAGACGCCCTACGCCGGCACATTTTTCGGTTTAGTCCAAACCCCCAAGAATGCCCTGATCGTCTTTGGTCTGCGAGGCAATGCTTATAGGAGCGAGGATCAGGGGAAAAGTTGGCAAAAAATCGACATCGGATCATCCATTACGTTGACCTCAGGATTGGTCAATCAACGCAATGAGATCTGCCTTGCCGATGCCGCCGGCCGGTTGCTTTTCAGTCGCGACGAAGGCAAGAGTTTTGAACTGGATATTCCGCCAAATCCCATTGCCATCAATGGATTTGTTTCCGTCGGGGATAAACGGATCGTGATGGCGGGTGCCGCGGGCATCCGCATCTTTGAACCGGGAAAAAACAAAAAGGGAGATGGGAAGTGACAAATCCCACGAATATGGAATCGATTGCGGGGGAAGGATCGTTTGTCGAACGCCTCCTGTTCAGCAACCGTAAAGTCATTGCAATTATCTGTGCCTTGATCACGGCGTTGTTGGGCTATGAAGCCTTCAGCGTCCAGTTCAACAGCGCCTATGAAAAGATGCTGCCAGTCGAGCATCCGTACATCCGGAATTACCTAGCCAATAAAGCCAAACTTGCGGGGCTGGGCAATACCCTCAGGATCGCCGTTGAAAACAAAAAGGGATCGATCATAGACGTCGATTACCTGGAAACGGTGAAGAAGATCAATGACGAGGTTTTCACCTTCCAAGGCGTAGACCGTCCTTACATGAAGTCCTTGTGGACGCCGGCAACGCGTTGGACCGGGGTGACGGAAGATGGCCTGGACGGCGGACCGGTGATCCCCGACGATTACGATGGTTCAGCCGGCAGCCTGGAAAGGATCAAGCTAAACATCGAAAGATCAGGAGAAATCGGGCAACTTGTGGCGGGGGACTACCGGTCCAGCATCATCCTCGTTCCCCTGCAGGACAGCGTGAAACAGGAAGGCGGACGCATCGATTATCTGGATCTGTCCCGTCGCCTGGAGCAGCTTCGGGCCAAATATGAGTCGGACAGCATCGCCATCCATATCACCGGGTTCTCGAAAATTCTCGGTGACCTCATGGAAAGCCTACAGGTAATTGTTGGTTTCTTTGCCATCGCCATCGCCATTTGCACCGCCGTTCTGTTCTGGTACACCAAGTGCGTCAGAAGCACCGTCCTTGTGGTGTCTTGTTCCATGGTCGCAGTCGTTTGGCTGCTCGGGGCGCTAAGTATCCTCGGCTTCGAATTGGATCCCTATTCGATTTTGGTGCCCTTCCTCGTTTTTGCCATTGGCATGAGCCATGGAGCGCAAAAGATGAATGGCATCATGCAGGATATCGGCCGCGGGCATTCCCGCCTTGATGCGGCCAGGATGACTTTCCGTCGCTTGTTCCTTGCGGGAGCCACCGCGCTGGTGGCGGACGCGGTGGGATTCGCCGTGTTGATGGTTATCGCTATTCCGGTGATCAAGGATCTGGCTATCACCGCAAGCATCGGAGTGGCGGGTTTGATCTTCACCAACTTGGTACTCCTTCCGATCCTGCTTTCCTTCAGCGGCGTAAGCCTAAAAGCTGCCAAGAAAAGCCTCGAAGCGGAACGGGAGGATCAGGGCGACAAGGTTCACAAAAAGCACCCGCTGTGGGCATTCCTGGATTTGTTCACCGCAAGGAAATGGGCGACCCGGGTGATCTGCATTGCCGCCGTGGTCGGCGCCATAGGATTTGCGATCAGTTTGGGTTTGAAAATCGGAGATACCGGCGAAGGCGCCCCCGAATTGCGGGAGTCTTCCCGGTACAACCGGGACAATGCCTACATCGTCGAACACTACGCGGCAAGTAGCGACACCTACGTGATCATGGTGCGCACCAAGCAGTTCCATTGTGCCGACTATGAAACCTTGGTCAGGGTGGAAGCCCTCGAGCGGGAATTGAGCCAGATTCCGGACGTCGAGTTCACAAATTCACTTGCTGCCCTGGCCAAGAGAACGGCCTCCGGTATGAACGAAGGCAGTTACAAATGGTACGAAATACCCCGTACCCAGGACATGCTGAACAACATTACCTCCCATGCGCCAAGGGAGTTGTTCAATCAGAACTGCGATTTGCTGACGCTATACGTCTATCTGAGGAACCACAAGGCCGATACCTTGCAGCATGTGGTGGCGACATTCGAGAAATTCGCCACTAAGAACAACACCGAGAATATCCAGTTCTTGTCGGCAGCCGGGAATGCAGGCATCGACGCCGCCACCAATATCGTGGTCAAGCAGGCCAATATCCAGATGCTTTGCCTGGTTTACGTCGCGGTTATCGTCCTTGCCTTTGTCACTTTTCGATCTTGGCGTGCAGTCATATGCGCCGTCGTGCCTCTGATGCTGACCTCGGTATTGTGCGAGGCCTTGATGGTGAGCCTGAACATCGGCGTCAAGGTGGCGACGCTGCCGGTAATTGCCCTTGGGGTCGGCATCGGCGTCGACTACGCGCTCTACATCCTGAGCGTCACCCTAGGGCAGTTACGGCAGGGGGCAACGCTGTCGGAGGCGTACTACAAGGCGTTGATCTTCACCGGACGGGTGGTGATCCTGACCGGGGTGACTTTGGGGGTTTCGGTGCTTACCTGGGCTTTCTCCCCGATCAAGTTCCAGGCCGATATGGGAATCCTGTTGGCCTTCATGTTTCTTTGGAACATGCTGGGAGCCCTCGTCCTGGTGCCGGCGCTGGGCCATTACCTGTTGAAGCCAGCACGGCAGCCACGTTGATCCCAATTCGTATACGACAGCCGAATTCTCATGAATGAAAAATCGGGAAAGGATGGAGCAATGACCAAGAAATTAATGAATCGCGTCGCGATTATTACCGGCGCGGCCAGCGGCATCGGCCAAGCGATCGCGCTACGCTACGCACGGGAAGGCGCCGACATCGCCATTGTGGACATTGCGGATGGCACATCCGTGTGCGCGGACATCCATCGGCTTGGTTGCAAGGCGGAGTATTTCAAATGCGACGTGTCGAATGAGGCGGAGGTTTCCCATCTCGCCAAAAATGTGATCGACCGTTTGGGTCGTTGTGACATCCTGGTCAACAACGCCGGCATTTATCCGTTGGCGCCCTTCGAGGAAATCAGTTTCAAGGACTGGAAGCGGATCTTCGAGATCAATGTGGACTCCCAGTTCCTGATGACCAAGGCTTTCCTGGCCGGCATGAAGGAAAGGCGATGGGGACGGGTCATCAACCTGACCTCAACGGTGTTCTGGCTGAAGATCGAGCAATACACCCATTATGTGAGCACAAAGGCAGCGAATATCGGTTTCACCAGGGCACTCTCGGCGGAAGTAGGGAGTTTCGGAATCACGGTCAACGCGATAGCGCCGGGGTTGGTGAAAACGAGGACTTCCGAAAACTCGCCCCTGGCGGGGATGTTCGATGTCTTGCCAAACACAATGCAATCCATCCATAGATTGGAAGAGCCGGAGGATTTGACGGGTGCAGCGGTCTTCCTGGCCTCAGACGACGCGGCATTCATCACGGGACAGACGTTGGCGGTGGATGGCGGCATGGTCCGGCACTGACGTTACGCGAGGCACAGGAAGCGCAACTGAGATACATAGGCATAGCAAGGAGGAAAAAATGACCAAAGCAAAAAAAAGGGGATTTCCCCTACCGTCTGAAATAGACCCCGTGGCTGGTGCAGAGAAGGCAGCAGAGATGTATCCGCCGTTTACCCGTGTAATTCCCGAGGACGACAAACGGTTCTGGTTTTACAACGCGATGCATTTTCCCGAGGCCATGCCGCCTTTCGACAATATCTGCGCGCAAGGCCCCTACACGTCCTTGGGCGCATTTACGGGAAGAATGTTCGTTTTTCCTACGGTGACCGGCATGCAATATCGGATCATCAACGGGCGCATTTATCTGAGCTCCGATCCGGTTACCGATCCCGCTGAGATAGAACATAGGTTGGTTCATTTCCAGGAGCGGGCCTCTTTTTATTATTCAAACTGGGATCATTTGTACGAGCAATGGAAGTTGAAGATCACAGGTTTGATAAACGACATGGAGGCCACCAAGATTCCCGAGCTTCCCGAGTTCGAAGATATCGATACGCTCAAGGGTGCGCGCGGGGTTGCGCAGAATCAAGACATCCAAAGCGCCTACAACCGCTGTGTCGAAGGCTATCTGCAGATGTGGCATTACCACATGGAATTCATCATGCTTGGCTATGGCGCGTATCTGACCTTCTTCCAGTTCTGCCGGAAGGTCTTCCCGGAAATTTCAGACCAGACCGTCGCGCGCATGACGACGGGTGTGGATGTGCTCATGTTCAAGCCGGACAACGAGCTACGTCGCCTTGCCCGCCTGGCGGTCGAAATGGGGGTTGATGGGGAGTTCACGGCGGAGCGGAAACCCGGAGAGATCGTCGCGGCCCTGGAAAAGGCGGGCTACGCAGGCCTCAATTGGCTACAGGAACTGGAGAAAGCCAAGGATCCCTGGTTCCAGGTGTCCAATGGCGACGGTTATTACCATCACCATCGCAGTTGGAACGATAGCCCCGAGTTGCCCTTTGCCGCCCTCACCAGGTATATCGGTTTGGTCAAGCAAGGCGAGAACATTGAGCGCGACATGGACAAGATGCACGCGGAACGGGAACGTTTGATCAGCGAATATCGGGAGCTGATCTACGCTCCCGAAGAGCTGGAAACTTTCGATCAGATGCTTTTGCTGACGCAAAAGGTGTTTCCCTTTGTCGAAGACCATAAGTTCTATTGCGAGCATTGGCTGACCAGCGTTTTCTTTTCCAAGGTACGGGAACTCGCCAAGCTGATGTTGCGCTATGGAATGATCGCCGACATCGAAGACGTTTTCTACCTGAATCACTACGAAGTTTCCCAGGCCTTGGGTGAAGTGGCCCTGGCCTGGTCCACCAGCCAATCCATCGCCAGTCGCGGATATTGGGCGCGTCTCGTAGAGGAACGCAAACCCATGCTGCAAAAACTCAGGGAATGGGACCCGCCCCCCGCTCTCGGTCCCGTGCCTGAGAATATCGACGACCCCGTCATGCAGATGCTCTGGGGGATCACCCCGGAAACCCTGGAAGCCTGGTCGAATACCGATACTCAGCCGGACAACTTGATCACCGGATTCGCCGCATCCCCCGGCGTGGTGGAGGGCATCGCCCGAGTGGTGAAAGACGTTTCTGAAATCAATGATCTCAAGGAAGGCGAAATCCTGGTGTGCCCCATCATGGCACCTAGCTGGGCGCCCATTTTCGGGAAGATCAGAGGGACCGTGACGGACATCGGCGGCTCTATGTCCCATGCGGCCATCGTGGCACGGGAGTACAACCTGCCGGCTGTGGTGGGCACGGGGTCCGCGACGAAGAAAATCAAGACCGGGCAGATGCTGAGACTTGATGGAAACAAGGGTAACGTTTTAGTAATTGACTGAAATTCCGGGTAGAAGACATGAGTAAAAGAATCAGTTGGTTCAAGGAAGTCACATTAAACGACGTGCCGTCAGTCGGGGGTAAGGGCGCCAGCCTTGGTGAATTGGAAAATGCCGGAATCGGCGTCCCCCCGGGTTTCGTGATCACGACAGAAGCGTTTATTTCGCACATGTTCAAGCTTGATCCGGATGGAGCGATCATGAAAACGATCGCGGCCATAGATCTTGGCGACGCGAAAAGAATCGAAGATGAAACGGAAGATATTCGCAGGGCCATCGATGGATCCATGCTTGACGATGCCTTCGCTTCCGAGCTGGTGGCGGCCTACCAGGCATTAGGCGGGGAAACCGATATGCCGGTTGCCATCCGCTCCAGCGCCACCTCGGAGGATTCTTCCGATGCCAGTTTTGCAGGATTGCAGGACACCTATCTTTGGATGCGTGGTGTTGAGCAGATCAAGGAAGCCTTGCTCAAATGCTGGTCCAGCCTTTACAGCGTCCCTTCCGTCACCTATCGCCGTCGCCTGAATCTGCCCGAGAACGAAGTCGCCATGGCCGTGGTCGTGCAGAAAATGGTCGACCCATCCTGTGCGGGAGTCATGTTCACCCGGAGCCCGACCACCGGAGACAGATCGGTGATTTCCATTGAAGCTGCTTGGGGTTTGGGATCGAGCCTCGTCAGCGGAGAGGTGACGCCCGACAAGGTGACGGTCAACAAGATCACCGGGGAAATCCTCAATCACGTGGTTTCAACCAAAACGATCCGCCATGTACCCATCCCTGCCGGCGGCGTGGATGTCACGGATGTTCCGGAAGACATGCAGGAGGCTTCATGCCTGAGTCCGGAGGATATCAAGACCTTGTGCGTCGTCGCCAAGCGGGCGGAGAAGTTGTATCGCTGTCCGGTGGATATCGAATGGGCGATTGAAAGGCATGAAGGCGAAGCGGCGCAGGTTTATCTATTGCAAAGCCGGCCAGAGACGGTCTGGAGCACCAAGGAAAAAGCGCGGTCCGAAGAAAAACTGACGGGACCGGCATTGAATCATGTCTTTTCGATCTACAGCGGAAAGAAAATTTAAGAGGCGGAAGAACAATGAGCTTAAGCGCTGATGACGTTAAGGAAATACTAAATGCATTGGAGTCGTCATCTTTTGATGAAATGATCCTTGAGACCAATGATCTCAAGTTTGTGGTCCGTCGTAAAGGCGCCGGGACCCCTTCGGTTCAGCAGGAAAGGCCCGGGCGGGAACCGGAAAATGTTGCAAGACAAGAGCGCACCTCATCACCAGCCCTCGTCACCGATGCTACCGGCGACTCGTCGCCCAAAACCGAAATCGCCGGTGATTTGGTGGACATCAAGGCGTCCATGCTGGGCACTTTCTATGCGGCGGCGAAACCTGGCGCAGCGCCTTTTGTCGCCGTGGGCAGCCTGATTGGCGAAGGCGCCACGATCGGCATCATTGAAGTGATGAAACTGATGAATTCGGTGTGCAGCGAGGTCTCCGGCGAAGTGGTGGAGATTTGCGCCAAGGATGGCGAGTTGGTCGAGTACGGTCAGATTTTGTTCCGGGTCCGCCAGGTGAGCCAATGACGATCAAGAAAATCCTGGTAGCCAATCGTGGCGAAATCGCGCTGCGGGTGATCCGTACCTGTCGGCGCCTGGGCATCGAAACCGTGCTTGCCTCTTCCGAGGCCGACATGGAATCCCTACCGGCCAAGCAGGCGGACAGGGCATTGTGCATCGGTCCCGCCAGATCCACTGACAGCTACCTGAAAATGGAAACGCTGGTGGAGGCCGCCGTCGGGGTGAAGGCCGACGCAGTTCACCCGGGCTACGGCTTCTTATCCGAGCGTTCCGCGTTCGCACGCAATTGCGAGGAGCATGGCGTCATTTTCATCGGCCCCACGGCCGAGCAGATCGAAAGCGTAGGCGACAAACTCAAGGCCAGGCACCATGCCGAGCTTGCCAATGTTCCGGTGGTCCCGGGAGGTCCCGTTGAAACCGCCGAGGAAGCGGTGGCGCTGGCGGACCGGATTGGTTTTCCCATTCTGATCAAGGCGGTTGGCGGCGGCGGCGGCCGCGGCATGAAGAGGGTGGACAGCATGCATGATCTGCTGAGCCTTATGCATCTCGCGCAGGGGGAGGCTTCTGCGGCCTTTGGCGACGCACGGGTCTATCTGGAACGATTCGTCACCCGAGGCCGCCATGTGGAAGTACAGCTTCTGGGTGATGGCACGGATGCCATCCACCTGGGCGACCGCGATTGTTCGATCCAGCGGCGCTTCCAAAAGTTGGTCGAGGAGGCTCCTGCGCCCAATATCCCTGCCCCAGTGCGTAAACGGATGCACGATGCCGCGGTCCGTTTCGGCCGCCACCTCAAGTACAGAAGCCTGGGGACGGTCGAATTCCTGTATGACGTGGATCGAGACGACTTCTTTTTCCTGGAGATGAACGCGAGAATCCAGGTGGAGCATCCGGTGACGGAAATGATCACGGGCTTGGACTTGGTCGAGCAGCAAATCCGTGTCGCAAACGGGGAACGGCTCGGTTTTAGTCAAAAAGACATCAAGTTCAGCGGGTCTGCTATCGAATGCCGCTTGAATGCGGAAGACATCGAACACGATTTCAGGCCTTGCCCGGGTACGCTCACCCAGGTCGAATTCCCCTCGGGCGAGGGTATCCGTGTCGACACGCATATTGCCGCCGGACAAAAGATCCCGCCGTTCTACGATTCGATGATGGCGAAATTGATTGTGCACAAGGCCAAACGCGCCAGTGCGGTCGCCGCCATGGGAAAGGCGCTCGAGTTGACCAGGATAGAGGGTGTGAAGACGAACAGGGACCTGCATATCGGCATCATGGCGGATCCCCAATTCATGGAAGGCGGCGTCGACACGGGATTCCTGCCGGGCCACTTGGAGAGGAAAAGCCAAATTGGCAAAAATTGATCTGATCGACACGACGATCCGGGACGGAAACCAAAGCCTCTGGGGTGCGACGGGCCTGACCAATGGGATGATCCATGAGATCGCTCCCATAATCGATGCCGTGGGTTTCCACGCGCTGGATTTTGTGACCAGTACCCATTTGGGTACGACGGTGCGCTACCACAAGGAAAACCCCTGGGAACGGATTCGCCGCTTCCACGAACGGGCGCCCAATACGCGCCTCGGTTTTCTCACTAGCGGGCTGCGCTTCATCTCCTGGGAAACCGCATCCATGGGCTTGATGGAGCTGGCGCTAAGCGTTCTGGTGAAGAACGGGGTGTCCCGTTTCCAAGTGGTCGATCCCATGAACAACATGGATTCGATTGTCACCATGGCCAAAATCGCCAGGAAGGTCGGCGGCGAGGAAATCGTCGCCGGGGTCACTTACACCGTGAGCGAAATCCACGACGATGCGTATTTCTCGGCCTGCGCAAAGAAACTCGCTAAGCTCAAGGAAATCGATCGCATCTACCTCAAGGATCCCGGTGGGCTGTTGATGCCGGAAAGGGCCCGCGGGTTGATTCCAGCGATCAAGCAGGCGATTGGTGGGAAACCGCTCGAAATACATTCCCACTGCAATCTCGGCCTGGCGCCGATTTCCTATCTGGAAGCGGCAAACGGTGGCGCCGTCGGTTTGCACGTTGCGGTTTCCGCCGCGGCCAACGGATCTTCGCAGCCTTCGGCGGAGCGGATCATTTCGAATCTCAAGGCCTATGGACATACCGTCGATGTGGATGAGGATGCCTTGGCCAGGGTGGGCGAATATTTCTCCGACCTTGCGAGAGCGGAGGGTCTTCCCGTAGGACAGGTTCAGGAATTCGATGCGGCCGCATTCAAACACCAGATACCCGGCGGCGTACTCGGCACCATGCGACGGCAACTGGCGGAAATCAAGCAACTGCACAAGCTGGATGCGGTGATCAATGAAGTCGAGCAGGTGAGAAAGGATCTGGGATATCCGATTATGGTGACGCCTTTTTCACAAGTGGTGGTGGCGCAATCGGTCATGAACGTCATTTCTCCGGAACGCTATGCCAATGTCCCGGATGAAGTCATCCGCTATGCCACCGGAAAATTCGGCACGCCCTCGTTTCCCATCGATGGGAATGTATTGGACCGGATCGCCTCCCTGCCTCGGGCCAAGGAGCTTGCCTCCGAGCCGCCCATGCCCGATATAGACGGATTGCGGGCAAAACTGGGAAGGCACTTGAGCGACGAAGAACTGGTACTGCGGGCAGTGATGCCTGCGGATCAGGTGGATGCCATGCTGGCGAATGGCGGCGGACGACGGAGCTATAACCCAAAAACCAAGCCCATGATCAGCCTGATCAAGTCGCTCGCCGCACGGAAGGATATCGATTACGTCGAAGTCAGGAAAGACGATTTTTCCTTGACGCTCAAGTCCGATCAAGAAACTTCAGGGGTTTCCAAATGACGCAGGATTCACAGCGAAATCCGTACCGCACCACCCCAGCCGATGCAACGTATCCGCACGGAGCGCGGACCGGCATAGACGGATTCGTCTTCGACTTGGACGGCACGGTGGCGCTTCATGACGTGGATAGCAAGCAGTACCGATTGCTGCCGGGAGCGATTGAATGCTTCGAGTACCTGGCTGACTGCCGGATTCCCCACATCATCTTCACCAACGGGACGGCGCGCCCGCCGGAAAAGCAGATCATGGCGTTGCGCAGCCAAGGGCTGAGGCTGAATGACGACCAATTGATCACGCCCGCCTCCGTTGCTGCGGAATATTTTCTCCAGAGGGGCTTGAAGCGCATTCTGGTGCTGGGTGCGGAGGGTGCCGCAAAACCCCTGGCCGACCTTGGCCTTGAAGTGGTGAGTTCGAACGAGACGCCTAGAAAGGTCGATGCGGTCTTCGTCGGTTGGGCACCCAGTTTCAGCAACCAGGACCTGGATTTCGCATGTAACCAAATTTGGGACGGCGCCGAATTCTTCGTCAGTACCGACGCGCGATTCTTCGCCAATCACAGTGGCAAGGCCCTCAGTATCGCGGGTGCGATGGCCGCCGGCATCCATCATGTGACCCAGCATCGCGCCGAAGTGTTGGGGAAACCTTCTCCCTATGCAATGGAGTACGTGGCTAGGCGGCTGGATTGCTCAGTGGACCGTGTCGCCGTGGTTGGTGACGATCCTACCTTGGAGATCGGCATGGCCAGGGAAAACGGAGCCTTTGCCATAGGCGTAACCACGGGGGTCGCCAAGGAAGAGACTTTCCTGGCTGTGCCCGATGGACGAAAACCGAATTTGGTTATTTCGGATCTGCGGGAAATCATCCTGTTGATGGGGGCCGGGAAATGATGCCCATCCTTCTATGCCTGCCTCAAGCCACTGTCGATGACGGTTTTTGCAAGGGTCGGACGGAATGCGGGCCAAGTAAACGGCCGAAGTGAAATTGCTGCCCTGACCGACCTGTCACCCATGAGTCTCATGCACAGGCATGTCGTGGTTCGGTAAGAAATTGAATGATGAATCGAGGAGGATGTCCGTGAACGTTATTGAGCAATTCAGCTTGAAAGGGAAGGTAGCCGTCGTTACTGGCGCCGGTAGCGGGTTGGGCCTGGCGTTCGCGGAAGCCATGGCGGAGGCGGGAGCATCTGTGGTGTGTGCGGATATTTCCGGGGCGGGCGCCGAGCATGCGGCCAACAGGGTGGCGACATTGGGGGCATCCGCGATCCCGGTCACGTGCGACGTGGCCGAGGAGGGGGATGTTGCCCGCCTTTTCGCCGACGCTGTAGAAAAATTCGGTCGGGTCGACATCGCTATCGCCAATGCGGGCATAGCCGATCCCAATCCGTCCCTATTGCATGAATACGCCACTAAGGATTGGAAAAGGGTGATGGCCGTGAATTTGGATGGTGTGTTCCACACGAACAGGGCGGCGCTTTCCCAGATGATGAAACAAGGCGCAGGAAAGATCATCAATATTGCTTCCATGTGGGGACTGGCGGGTGCGGCAACAGTTGTACCCATACCGGCGTATACCGCGACGAAGGGGGCCGTTGTCAATCTGACGAGGGAATTGGCCTTGGAATATGCGGCCCACAATATCCAGGTCAATGCCATCTGCCCAGGGTTCTTCAGGACCCGGATTGCCAACAATGCCTGTGATGATCCGGATTTCATTGCCGCAACCACAGCTTTTACGCCCATGGGCCGTATTGCGGAACCGGACGAAATCAAGGGCGCTGTGGTCTATTTGGCTTCGTCCGCATCCAATTTCGTCACCGGCTCAATGCTCGTGATCGATGGTGGCTGCGCGGCTAGATAGGCGTGGGCAACCGTATTTTCACTACCTTAAATACTCAACAGAGAAGAGGAAACCTGGTTTGAAGCTTGAGCAAGGCGAATTGGCGTGGACACCGGATAGCGAGTCGATTGCACGGGCGACATTGACGAAATTCTCAGAATGGCTTGCTGACAGCAAAGGCCTTGGTTTCTCTCGATACGAGGATCTTTGGGCATGGTCCACTGATGATGTCGGCGGATTCTGGAAAAGCATCTGGGATTTTTTCGATATCCAAGCGGATGGCTCCCCGGAGCCGGTTCTCGGCAAAGCTGCCATGCCGGGTGCCGAATGGTTTCCCAGTGTGCGTTTGAACTATGCCGAGCATGTTTTCCGGAATGCTTCTGCATCAAGGCCGGCAATCATCTTCCGTTCGGAATCCGGCGAGAGACGGCAGATCCCCTGGGCGCAGCTCGCAGCCGAAACGGCCGCTGTGGCAGAGCACCTGAAAAAGGCGGGGGTCGTTGCCGGCGACCGGGTCGTTGCTTTCCTTCCCAACATACCGGAGACGGTCACTGCCTTCCTGGCCTGCGCCAGCATCGGTGCGATTTGGTCCTCTTGTTCCCCTGATATGGGGGCCGGCGTTGTGCTGGACCGTTTCAAGCAGATCGACCCCAAGATAATCATTGCTACGGATGGTTATGCATACGGAGGAAAATTCTTTGATCGGACCAGCGTTGTGCAGGAAATCCTGGACAAATTGCCGACCCTGCAAGAAGTGGTTTATATCCCCGGCGCACACGCCGAGAAAATCCCCGATTGGCCAAAAATCGTGCGGTGGAGCGAGATCACGGCACAACAAGCCGAGCTGCGCTTTGACCGGTTTCCCTTCGACCATCCCCTTTGGATAGTCTATTCCTCCGGTACCACGGGTTTGCCCAAAGCCATGGTGCACGGTCACGGAGGCATTCTGCTCACCCAGCTCAAGACCCAGCAACTCCAACACGACTTGAGAAAAGGCGACCGATTGCTTTTCCTCGGCAGCACAGGATGGATCGTCTGGAACCATCTTGTTGGTGGATTGTTGTCCGGGGCGACCATCATGCTCTACGATGGCAATCCCATGTGGCCGGAAAAGGACGTGGTTTGGGGCCTGCTGTCCAAGGAAGAGGTCACCCATTTCGGCTGCGGCGCCGCCTATTTGATCGGATGCATGAAGGCGGAACTTGCGCCGCGTGAATCCTTGCGTTTCGATAATTTGAGGGCGATCAATTCGACCGGCTCACCATTGCCGGTGGACGCGTATCGTTGGGTCTACGAGAACGTAAAAGGGGACGTGTGGCTGGCCTCGGTAAGCGGCGGAACAGATATCGCTTCCGGATTTGTCGCTTGTGCCCCCTGGCTCCCCGTCTATGCCGGGGAGCTCCAGTGTCGCGAACTGGGCGTCAGCGCCTTTGCCTACGATGAAGAGGGCAAGTCCGTGCTCAACCAAGTGGGTGAGTTGGTTGTCACCAAGCCCATGCCATCCATGCCCCTATATTTCTGGAACGATCCCGGCAACAAGCGTTACCTGGAAAGCTATTTTGACCATTTCCCGGGTGTCTGGCGTCACGGCGACTGGATCGAGATTACCGACCGGGGAACCGCCGTGATTTATGGCCGATCCGATACGACCATCAATCGGAACGGCATTCGCATGGGTACTTCGGAGATATACAAGGTGGTGGAAGCCATGCCCCAAGTCGCGGATAGCCTGGTGGTAGACCTTGAATTCCTCGGACGCCCTTCCTATATGCCCATGTTCGTGGTCATGAGGCCGGGGCACCCATTGACCGAGGAGTTGATAGGGGCCATTAAGCAGGAAATCCGTGCGAAGGCTTCTGCCCGCCATGTGCCGGACCAGATCTACGAAGTGGATGACATACCTCGTACGCTGACTGGAAAGAAGATGGAACTCCCCGTACGAAAAATCCTATTGGGACAGCAGATTGATCTGTCTTCCACCAAGGGATCCATGGCTAATCCAAGCACCCTCGATTTCTTCATCGGATTCAAGGGTACCTTAGGCTCCCTGAACCCTTGAGTGTTTACGAGCTGCTATTTGGGTTTGTTCATCCGGTACTGCATCTGCCCCCGCCCGAGTTTGAGCATGCGCGCCGCGGCGGAGACATTGCCTTTGGAGCGGGTGATGGCCCGCTCCAGGATCAATTGTTCCAGGGCGTCGAAGGATTGGCCTTGGTCCAGCACCAGGTCCAGCACGGCTTCCAGCCCGGCGGGGGAAACGGTTTTGTTTTGCCCTTGCTGGAAGGCATTGACCAGTTGACCCACGGGGGAGACGCTGAAAATGTGGCTGCCCAGTTGTTCGCCGCCGGCGAACAGGTGGGAGATGTCGATGCGTCCGCCGGCATCGGCCAGGATGACGGCGCGTTCCACCAGGTTCTCCAATTCCCGCACATTGCCCGGCCATTCATAGGACCAGAGGGCGTCGAAGGCTTTTTCGCTGACACCGGACAGGGACTTGTTGAACTTCCGGCAGTAGCGGTCGAGGAAGAGGTTCAGCAATAGGGGGATGTCTTCGCGCCGATCCCTCAGGGGTGGAATCTCGATGGGAAATACGTTGAGGCGGTAAAACAGGTCGGAACGGAATTTCCCTTCCGCCACGTCGGAGCGCAAATCCTGGTTGGTGGCGGCGACGATGCGCACATCCACCTTGCGTGACCGGGTGTCCCCCACCCTTTCGATTTCCTGCTCCTGCAACACGCGCAGCAGTTTGCCCTGGGCGGGCAAGGGCAGGCAGCCGATTTCGTCCAGGAACAGGGTGCCGCCGTCGGCCCGCTCGAAGCGGCCCGGGCGGGACAGGGTGGCGTTGGTGAACGCCCCCTTTTCGACGCCGAACAGTTCCGCTTCCACCAGTTCGCTGGGAATGGCGGCGCAGTTGACGGATATGAAAGGCGCATTGGCGCGGGGGCCGATGGCGTGCAGGGTTTTGGAGAATTGTTCCTTGCCCACGCCGCTCTCGCCGAGGAAAAGCACCGTTGCATCGGTGGGCGCCACCTTCGTCAAGAGCTGCACCACCGCATTGAAGCCCGCCGAGGCGCCCATGAGTTCGCCGAAGGTGGTGGTTTGCGCGGACGCCGCAGCGTTGTCTGAAGAGCGAATACCGAGGCGGCCCTTGCCGGGACCATCCACGAATTCCTCGATACGCAGGAACCGGACATCCTTGTCGGCATCGTCCCATTGATCCAATGGCTTGCCGATCACCCGGCAGTGGGCATGGCCCATGGCCACGCATTCCACTTCGCGCCAGACCACGGGCGTTCCCATCAGGCCGGTACAAAATCCGTTGGCATAGCCGACCATCATCCAGCAGGCGGGCTCGCCGCTGAGGCCCACATGGGCAAGATGCGCTTCCCCTTCCCAGGAAGCACTCCAGATGTAGTCGCCGTAAAAGGCTTCGCCTTCCTTGTAATGCATGGCCTGCAAGGGGTTGTTGCGGACAAAGCCCTCGATTTCCCGCAGGCGCGGCCCCAAGGCCAGGCACTCTTCGATATCGCCGGAGCCCAGGGCTTTGATGCGTTTCATGTCCTCGATACCTTGTTGGTAGCCAAGGCGCATGAACATTTCCCGGGTTTCATCAAGGCCCAATTTGGCGATGAGCTCCCTGCGCATTTCGCCCAGGGAAAATCCGTGCATGAGCAGCATGCGCTGGTCGAACAGCATGATGTGCCCGGTATCGGGGGCAAAGCGGACGTGGGCGGGGAGGTCGGACGGCGTAATGCCGATGGGCGTGCTTTCCGCGGTTTCTGGGCGGGCTGCCATGATAGGGTTCCTCTCGGGTGAATCGTATTTACTGCTTTTTGTGTCCCCGATGGTACCCGGTTTACCTTGAGTTATTTCTTATTTCAATCAATCTTTCTTGAGATGATTTTATTGAAATGAGTAATTTATGAATTCGCCATGGGCGGATGGCGTGGCGGAGGGGGTAGCCAAGCCAGCTTGGCCACCCCCGGTTATCCGAGCTTTTCAAGCCGCCTTTTTCAGCAGCCCATGGGGATCGATGACGAATTTCTTGGGGGCGCCGGCATCGAAAGCCTCATAGCCCTTGGGCGCCTCATCCAGGGAAATGA
>RXJP01000157.1 GCA_003963315.1 Rhodocyclaceae bacterium
GGCCTGGTACAGGCCGTCAGTATGTTCAAACTGGGCGAAAGCCATCCATTGACAGTGCAGCACCTCCCCCGCTTAGGGAGTCCGGCCCCCGCCCGTAGTGGCGGCGGAGACCGGCAGGTCAAGGCCCTGCCCCCGCGCCATCTTGCCGACCCGGATGACGAGTGGGAAGAATTTTGAGTCGTCGTTTCCCGTAATAGCAGCCAGCGGCATGAATCAAATCAAACGGAGCACTCCATGAGAACCAATCTTCCGGTAACCCAGAACGAAGTCCTATTGAAGGAAGACACCCTGATCGTTTCCAAGACCGACCTCAAGGGAAGGATCACCTACATCAATAAGGATTTCCTCGATATCAGCGGATTTACCGAAGCCGAGTTGCTTGGGGAGCCCCACAATCTTGTGCGTCATCCCGATATGCCCGAAGAGGCGTTTGCGGATTTATGGACATCCCTCAAGGAAGATCGGCCCTGGGTCGGCCTGGTCAAGAACCGTTGCAAGAATGGTGACTATTACTGGGTTGAGGCCCATGCGGCGCCGGTTTTCGAGGGCGAAGCAGTGGTCGGCTATATGTCTGTGCGGCGCCAGCCCAGCCGTGATGCGGTCGACGCTGCTGCAATCGCGTACCAACGGTTCAAGGATAAAAAAGCCAACGGTTTGGCGATCCGCGATGGGAGGGTTATTTCGACTACGCCGATCGCCAAGATGCGCCATAAATTCAACGGACTCTCCATCTCGGCGAAAGTGATTTTGTGCTCCGTGGTGTCCGCCGTCGCCATCATGGCGCTGGCCGCCTGGTTCCTTGGGCAGAACATGGCCCATACCTTGAATGCCCAGGGGCAGGCAGGCCTGGCGCAGAGCCTGAAGCAAATCGAGGCCATGGTTGAGGTGCAGGCCCGTGGCATGGAACGGGACGCCCTCCGCCTCAATGATCTGTTTGCTGCGGAATTTCAGGAAGGCTTCAGCCTGGAGCCGGGGGAAACTCCCGTCTTGAAACACGGCAAGACCGCCTTAAACGGGCGCAACAACGAGGTGGACCATTTCTCGGCGGCTTCCCATGCCGTGGCCACGGCGTTTGCGCGCAGAAACGATGACTTCGTGCGTATTGCCACATCGGTCAAGAACGAGAAGGGCGAGCGGGCCGTGGGTACCTTGCTCGACAAGGCCAGCCCGGCCTATGCCAAGTTGCTTGCCGGAGAGCGCTATACGGGGCGGGTCAAGCTGTTCAACAAAGATTTCTATGCCGCCTATACGCCCCTCAAGGACAGCGGCGGAAAAGTGATCGGCGCCTTGTTTACCGGCGTGGACGTCAGTGCCGAAATCGAGGCCCTCAAGAAACAAATCAGATCCATCAAGATCGGCGACACCGGATACTTCTATGTGCTTGATGCCCGTGCCGGCAACGATCGGGGAACTTTGCTGATCCATCCGGCCAAGGAAGGCAGCAATATCATCGCAGCCAAGGATTCCTCGGGACGGGAGTTCATCAAGGAAATGCTGGACCGTCGCCAGGGCACGATCCGCTATCCCTGGGCCAATGCCGAGCTGGGTGATTCGACGCCCAGGGAGAAGGTGGTGGTGTTCGATACTTTCGGCGAATGGCAGTGGCTGATAGGCGGAGGCACCTATGTGGATGAATTCGAGGGGCCGGCCCGCGCATCCGAACGGCTGTTCTGGGCCGCTTCCTCCGTGGTGGCCGTGGTGCTGGTGGCCATCATCTACGTTCTGTTCAACGCCCTGGTCCGCCGTCCCCTGGCCGATCATGTGCTCCCGGCATTCCGTGCCTTGTCCGCCGGCCGCTACAACAATGCCGTAGACACCACGCGTAGCGACGAGGTAGGACGGGTGATGCAGGGCCTGGAAACCATGCAGAACCGCCTGGGATTCGAGGTTGCAGAATCCAAGCGCCAAGCGGATGAGATGACCCGGATCAAGATCGCCCTGGACAACGCCACCGTACCGGTACGGATCGCCGACGAGCACGGCAAGGTCATTTACGCCAATCGTCGGATGCTGGAAACCTTGGGCCGGATTGAACCTGAACTGAAATCCAGGAATTCTTCCTTCAGCGTCGCATCCTTCGTGGGCAGCAGCATCGGCAATGTCGTGGCCAATCCGACGGAATACCTGACCAAGCTGGCTGCCTTGGCCAGCACCGTTGTCACCGAAATGGAAATCGGTGGGCGCATTTTCAAGGTGACCACGACTCCGGTGGCGGATGCGGCGGGCAACAAGCTGGGCTCCGTCGGCGAGTGGATCGACCGTACCGACGAAATCCATGCCGAGAAGGAAGTGGCCGCCCTCGTGGCCGCCGCCGCCGCTGGGGATTTCTCCCAGCGTTTGAGCGTCGGCAGCAAAGAAGGCTTCTTCCTCCAATTGGCGGAGGGCCTGAATCGCCTGTCGGAAGTGACCGCCTCTGGTCTTCAA
>RXJP01000115.1 GCA_003963315.1 Rhodocyclaceae bacterium
CTCATGGCCATCAGCGGCACCTACGGCGCCGCCGGCACCGAATATCGCACCGAACGGGACAGCTTCAGCAAAATCATCGGCTACAGCGGCACCACCGGCGACACCGGCTATTTCAAAGTCTGGACCAAAGCCGGACAAATCCTCGAATACGGCAACACCGCCGACAGCCGTATCGAAGCCCAAGGCAAGACCCAAGCCCGGGTCTGGGCCCTCAACAAGATCAGCGACACCCAAGGCAACACCCTTACCTTCACCTACGTTGAAGACAGCCCCAACGGCGACTACTACCCCCAACGCATTGACTACACCAGCAACCCCAGCACCGGGCTGGTCGCCAATAACGCCGTCCAATTCCAATACGAGACCCGGCCCGACATCACCCCCATGTACTTCCAGGGCAGCCTCATCAAGAGCACCCAACGGCTGACCAAGGTTCAGACCTTCAACGGCGTCACCCAAAGCAAGGAATACCGCCTTGCCTATCAGATTGGTTCTTCGTCAAATCGTTCGAGAGCCACGTCGCTGACCGAATGTGATGGAGCTAATACCCCCCTTTGTTTTTTACCAATCACATTGGGGTGGCAGGACGGCACAAATGGATTTTCTTCTCCGACTCAATGGGGTACGGATACGGTATCTGGTTGGGGCACCTATACCGAGAGATTTGTCGATGTAAATGGAGATGGGCTCCCCGACTATGTCCGAACACTTCCTGATATCAATCGAGTACAGGTTCTGCTGAACAATGGGCATGGCTTTAATGCCCCTATGGCATGGTCGGCGGACACCGGATCCGGCTGGAGCACCTATACGGAGGACTTTGTCGATGTGAATGGAGATGGGCTCCCCGACTATGTCCGAACACTTCCTGATATCAATCGAGTACAGGTTCTACTGAACAATGGGCATGGCTTTAATGCCCCTGTGGCATGGACAGCGGACACTGCGTCAGGTTGGAGTACCTATACCAAGGATTTTGTGGATGTGAACGGAGATGGCTTACCGGATTACGTTCGCACATTGCCAGACATCAATCGGGTACAAGTTCTGTTGAACAATGGCCATGGCTTTAATGCTCCTGTTGCTTGGACGACGGATACGGGATCAGGCTGGAGTACCTACACGCAAGACTTTGTTGATGTGAATGGGGATGGCCTACCCGATTATGTGCGTACGCTTCTGGACATCAACCGAGTACAGATTTTTTTGAACAACGGTCAAGGGTTTAATGCGCCTATGGCATGGACGACGGACACAGGGTCGGGTTGGAGTACCTATACGAAAGATTTTGTGGATGTGAATGGAGACGGCTTGCCCGATTACGTTCGCACGCTCCTGGACATCAATCGGGTGCAAGTGTTCTTGAACAACGGACGTGGGTTTAATGCCGCTGTGGCATGGACAACGGACACAGGATCCGGCTGGAGTACCTACACCAAGGATTTTTTGGATGTAAACGGAGATGGCTTACCGGATTATGTTCGCACATTGCCAGACATTAATCGGGTACAGGTCCTGGTAAACAATGGTCATGGCTTTAATGCCCCTGTTGCCTGGACAACGGATACTGCGTCCGGCTGGAGTACATACACGAAGGATTTTGTGGATTTGAACGGAGATGGCTTACCTGATTATGTTCGTACCCTCCCCGACATCAACCGGGTACAAACTTTTGTTAAGTCAGGCCCCAAACCCGATTTGATAATTAATCGTACGGATGGTCTTTTGGCTACGGCCACGTTGATCCATAAGCCCCTCACGAATTCGGGTATCTACACCAAAGGCACGGGCGCTGTTTTCCCGCTTCAAGACATTCAAGCGCCGCTGTACGTAGTGAGCCAAGTACAGGGCAGCAACGGTATCGGTGGGGTGCTGACGACCAATTACACCTACGGTGCCCTCAAGGCTGATCTCTCAGGCCGCGGGCTACTAGGCTTCGGCTGGATGCAGTCGACTAGCGCCGATACCGGCCTCTCAGTCCGCACCGACTACCGCCAAGACTGGCCGTACACTGGTCTCCCCAGCCAAGTGAAGAAGACCCAGCCCACGGCTGCCGGCCCGAGTAACCAACTGAGCCTCGTCACCAACACCTACGGCTGCCTCACCCCGCAAACGGGGACGACATGCACGGTAGCCACCGGCAACCGTTACTTCCCCTATCTGAGTCAAAGCGTAGAAAGCGGCTGGGACCTCAACGGCACCGTCCTCCTCACCGTCACCACCGGCAACACCTTCGACGGCTATGGCAATGCCACCCAAGTCAGTGTCAGCACCGGGGACGGCACCAGCAAGACCACCACCAACACCTATAACAACGACCTCACCCACTGGTACCTGGGCCGCCTGCTTCAATCCCAAGTTCAAAGCGTCACCCCGTAATCCACTCTTTTTCTCTATGACTTTCGTCTAATTGTGCATCTGGCATTAGATGTGTAGCATGCCGTTCGATTTTGGATATTCCCGTGTACTTTCCTGAATGGCATAGATAAGCCTCTTAGGGAAGTGGGAATTCGAGCGACAGCT
>RXJP01000012.1 GCA_003963315.1 Rhodocyclaceae bacterium
GTGTTGGCGGCGATCACATCGCGCCCTTCATACAGCACGTAATCCATCTTGTTCTTGCCCACCACCTCGCGGATGGCGGTCTCGGCGGCCTGGATGACAGCCTCGTCCGGATTACGGTTCTGGAACACGTATTTGACCGGATCCTTGAGCAAGTACTGCACGGCGAACTGGACGCTGACAATGTTCTCGTCGTCGGTCAGCATCAACGCTTCCTTCAAGACCTTGTTCTTCTCCGATCCGCGGTAGCCCACTTCCACGGTGCGCACACCGGAAAGGTTCACCACTTCATGGCTTTGTACCGGCCAAGGTAGGCGCCAACGCAGGCCCGGCTCGGTGGTTTCCTTGTAACGGCCAAACTGGAGCACCACGCCGCGCTGACTGGCATCCACGATGTAGAAGCCGCTGGCAAGCCAGATCACCGCCACCACCATCGCCAGCAGGCCGAGTCCGCCGCCGAACTGGCGCGGCGTCAGGTTGGGACCAGGACTACCGAAACCCTTGTTGCCATTGCCGCCACCATTCCCCTTCTTGCCGAAGAGCGCGGAAAGACGGCGATTGAAATCGCGCCACAACTCTTCCAGGTCGGGGGGGCCCTGGTTGCCGCCCTTGTTGTTGCCAGGCTCGTTACCGCCCGACTGGTTGGCCGGATCTGGGCGATTACCCCAGCCGTGGTCGTTCAGGGACATGAGTATTCCGGCGATCATTGGTTTTCCGGCTGGTAGGGTTGGGAAGAGGATTCGACAGGTGCCGACAGATTCTTGCGGGCGATGGCGATTTCCGCCAGGGCACTACGCAGCAGATCAAGCCCGGCGCCGGTTTTGGCACTGACTCGAACGCGGGCGATTTTACCATGCCCATCGGCTGCCTCCTTCTCCGCCGAGGATGGGGTTTCTTCGTCGCTGTCCCGGTCTATGCCGGGGCTGGCGGCGGTGGCATCGATCTTGTTCCAGACGATGATCTGGGGCACGTCGCCGGCACCGATTTCCGCCAGCACGGCGCTTACCGCACGGATTTGTTGATCCCGATCGGGACTGGCGGAATCCACCACATGGAGCAGGAGGTCGGCCCGGGCGGTTTCCTCCAGGGTGGCATGGAAAGCGGCCACCAGATCATGGGGTAGATCGCGGATGAAACCCACGGTGTCAGACAACACGATCTGGCCCGCGCCTTCCACATACAGGCGGCGGGAAGTCGTATCCAGGGTGGCGAACAATTGGTCGGCCGCATAGGCGCCGGCCTTGGTCAGGGCATTGAACAGGGTGGATTTGCCGGCGTTGGTATAACCCACCAGGGATACCGACAGCACATCGTTGCGGTCCCGGGAGCGGCGCCGCACGGCCCGTTGGCGTTCGTGGAGCTTGAGACGCTCCTTGAGCATGGCCACCCGTTTGCCCAGCAAACGACGGTCGGTCTCCAACTGGGTTTCGCCGGGGCCACGCAAGCCGATGCCGCCCTTTTGCCGCTCCAAGTGGGTCCAGCCCCGCACCAGGCGGGTGGCCAAGTGTTGCAACTGGGCCAGTTCCACTTGCAGCTTGCCTTCATGGCTGCGGGCGCGCAGGGCGAAGATATCCAGGATCAGGCTGGTGCGGTCCACCACCCTGCGCTGGAGTTTCTTTTCCAGGTTGCGTTGCTGGCCGGGGGCGAGTTCGTGATTGAAGAGGACGATGTCCGCGTCGTGCAGTTGCACCGCCTCGGCGATTTCGTCCACCTTGCCCTTGCCGGCATAGAGGGCCGCATCGGGGCTGCTGCGCTTGCCGCCGACCACGGCCAGGGGCTCGGCGCCGGCGCTGGTGACCAGCAGTTTGAACTCTTCCAGGCGCTCGGCATAATCGCCGTCGCCGAAATCAAGCTGCACGAGGATGGCTCCGGCATGGTCGCCGGAGGCGGGACGATCAAACAAGAGTCGGTTTGCTTCCTGGTGTCCCGCCGGCGCGGAAAATCATTGCTGCTCGGGGGCGCCTTCCTGGCTGAAGTTCACCGGGCGGGCGGGCACCACGGTGGAGATGGCGTGCTTGTACACCATCTGGGTCACGGTGTTCTTGAGCAGCACGACGTACTGATCGAAGGACTCCACTTGCCCCTGAAGCTTGATGCCATTGACAAGGTAAATGGACACCGGAATATGCTCGCGACGGAGCGTGTTCAGGAACGGGTCTTGTAGCATTTGCCCTTTATTGCTCATGGGGTTCCCCAAGTGTTGTTATAGGAAAGTGAAGCACTTTAATGGATTTTATGCCCGGTGACCACCCGTCACCGCGGACTAGCTCTCGGCGTAGGGGTTCTTCGCCGATTTGTACTGGATACGCAATGGCGTGCCCTGGAGCTTGAATGTCTCCATGAAGCAACGCTCCAGGAAGCGGGTGTAGGAAGCCGGCACATGGTCCAAGGCTGTGCCGTGGATCACGATGATGGGCGGATTGCTACCCCCTTGGTGGGCATAACGCAGCTTGGGCCGGAACAGGCCGTGGCGCGGAGGCGCCTGTT
>RXJP01000121.1 GCA_003963315.1 Rhodocyclaceae bacterium
GGCCTCCACCCATCGGCCTGCCTCGCTGGTAGAAGCTCGCACCTGGTTGGTGGCGGTCATGGCGCTCATCGGCCCCGCCCGTGCCATTGCCAATTGTCGCGCCGACATGCAGGCGCTCGGTATTTGGCGCGCAGCGCCGAAGCCCGAGGTCATCGCGGCGTGGGACAAGGCGGCGGAATACTGGATCGACTGGCATCACCGCGCCCAGGCTCTGCGAGCCTCCGTGGCTACCTTGGACGCGGAGCAAGCGGTGTTGCATGCACTCGATGCCTGGCCAGAACGCTGGAATGCCGACACGGTGGCGGCATGGGACCAGCGGATCGACTGCCTGCATGCCGCAGCCACGGCGAAGGCCGCACTGGCCTCTGCCGTTGCGCCGATCCGTGACGTTTTGTCCTGGTTGCCTCAGTTGCCAACGGCACAGAGTCTCGGTCAGCTTGCCGCAGCCTGGCGTCGCGACGCCGGCCGACTGATCGGTGCGGACCGGCAACTGGCGGCGGCACAGGCGATCATCCATGAAGCCGCAATCCTGCCCCCTTATCTTGCGGACGGCGAGGAATTCGACAGTACTGAGGCATGGGCCGACGGGGTCCGTAAAACTTGGACCCGCGCCTCGATCGCCGCGGTTGAAAATCATCATGTCGACCTGTCCATCCTCGACCAGGCAAGCGGCGCACGGCTATATGCAGACGAAGCCAAACTCGCCGCACTGTACGATGAAGAACGCCGCCTCGCCGTGCAACACATCCTCGCCAGGCAAGACGATGCACCGCTGCTCCGGGCTGCCCCGGCAGAAAAAGGGGCGCGTCGCACGTCGGAACAGGCGACCCGCGAAGCCATCCTGCGCGAGGCCAAGAAGCAGCGTAGCGTCCTGCCCTTGCGTGGATTCGTAAGGCGTTTCTGGGACAAGGGCTTGCTCGACGTGCTCCCGGTCTGGCTGCTTTCGCCCGAAACCGCGACCTTGCTGTTTCCTCGGGCACCGGTGTTCGATTTGGTGATTTTCGACGAAGCATCGCAATGCACCGTCGAGAACGGGTTCCCGGTGCTGATGCGCGCCCGCCGCGCCGTGATCGCCGGCGACGAGCGGCAGATGCCGCCAAGCAACTTCTTCAAGGCGGGCGATGATGGCGATGAGGAACTCAGCGAAGCCGGCATCGAGGCACGGGAAATGTTCGATGCCGAATCCTTGCTGGTGCTGGCCCGCCATCGCACCCGGCGCATGGGCTTGGCCTGGCACTACCGTTGCCAACATGAAGAATTGATCGCCTTCTCCAACCACGCCATCTATGGCGGCGACCTGAACACGATTCCTTCCACCGTCAGTCGACTGGCGCCGGCGGCGGTTCGCTGGATCGATGTTCCGGACGGATGCTACGAGAACGGCGCCAACGTGCCCGAAGCGCAGGCGGTGATCGACCTGGTGGACCGCTTGCTTCAGCGCCCCGACAAGCCCTCGCTGGGCGTCGTGACCTTCAATCTGACCCAACGGCGCGCCATCTTCGACGAGATCGATCGCCGTGTCAGTGCCGACGCCGGCTTTGCCGAACGCTGGTTGCGCGCCAACGCCGTACCTCGTATCGATGACCGGCCCTTTGTGAAGAATCTTGAGAGCGTGCAGGGCGACGAGCGCGACATCATCATTTTTTCGCTCGGGCACGCGCCTGTCGAACGGACCCGCCGCAACGGCCAGACGGAACGTTACGTTCCAGCCCGCTTCGGCCCTTTGGGCCAGCGCGGCGGCGAGCGCCGACTCAACGTCGCGGTGTCGCGCGCCAAGCAGGAAATTTTCGTCGTGGCCTCGTTCGAACCGCACATGCTTTCGGTGGCGCGCAGCAAACACGATGGCCCAAGGCTCTTCAAGGGGTTTCTCCAGTTTGCCCATCAGCTTGCCGCCGGCCAGCGCAACCAGGCGGAGCAGACCTTGAAGGCTATCGGCGGTACTGCGGGACGGTCGCGCCATGCCGACGCCGGCAGGCTGCCCGCAGCCTGGGTGCCGCTCAATGCCCAGGTCGCCCTGGTCTTGGAGGCACTCGGCATCAAGTGCGAATTGGATGTCGGAACCTCGGACTTTCGCGTTCCGCTCGCGGTTGTCGATGGGGCCGATCCGAGTCGTTATCGATTGGGCCTGCTGTTCGACGAGACCGTCCCGACCGAGGCCGTATTCGAGCGCCAAGTCCATATCCCGAATGTCCTTGCCAGCCGTGGCTGGAAACTGTTGCGTGTTTCCAGTCGCGAGTGGGATATCAACCGTGAGCAGGTACTGGCGGAGATTCGCTCCGCGCTTGGCAACCAGGAGGGGCCGGGAGCGTCAGGGCAATACAAGCCGAGCCCAATAATGGCCCAGGCGATAACCAGCCCGGTTTGACGATAATCCCAAGCATCGCATGAATGCGACTCCCGTATTCCACGAGCTTTTCCGCCATGTCAGCGCCGACAAGGCCGCTTTTTACCGCGCCATCATGGCGGTCTTTGCCGCGGCCAAGCGCCAGTTCCGTCCCTATCTGCGGCCCGACGAAGTGCTGCGTGAGGCGATGTGGTCAGGTGCTCAACCTGCGCTGGAGGAGGTGCGGGCGGCACTGACCCAACTGGTGGAATGGGGCAATCTCGAGTCCCAGCCCGATACTGCACGGGTGGCCAGCATTGACGATTTCTACCTGGCTCGCTTCCTCTACCGGCTCTCCCATGGCGGCGAGGCAGTGGAGTCGGCGCTGGTGACTTTTGCCCAGGCACTCGGGCGCCGTGGTGAATTGCAAAGTGTTGCCTTGGAAGATATCCACGCCCGCCTCGAAGCCTTGATCGCCCTGGATGCCATGAATGTCCCGGACGAAGCCAAGGTGCACGAGGTGTTGCGCGACTTGGTCCGGGTATTCGAGGATCTGGCGGAGAACGCCCAGGCTTTCATGGCCGGCATCGTGCGCAGCGTGGAAATCCAGCAGGCCGACATTGGTGCCGTTGTGGGTTTCAAAAAGCGGCTGATCGATTATCTGGAGCGTTTCATCGGCGATCTGGTGAGCCGTTCCGGCGCCATTGCCGAGCGTATCAAGGCGCTGGATCCCCGTATCGATGCGCTGCTATGGCTGGTGGCGAACCGCGAGGCGCGCGACGTGGCGCCGGGGGATGTCAGCGAGCAGGCCGACGCAGTGCTGGCCCGCGTTCATGCTTGGCGTGAGCGTTGGCGCGGCTTGCGGCTATGGTTCGTCTCGGACGGCCATGGTCCGGCCCAGGCCGAAGCCTTGCGTGCCAAGGCACGGGCGGCGATTCCCCAGTTGCTGACCGCCATCGCTGCCGTCAATGAGCGCCGTAGCGGGCGCAGCGATCGTTCGGCGGACTTCCGTGTGCTCGCTCGGTGGTTCGCGGAGTGCGTCGATGATGACCAAGCCCACCGCCTGGCGCGCGCCGCGTTTGCCCTCAACCCGGCACGCCACCTGTCACTGCTGCCGCCCATGGCGGCGGCGACCACCTCGTGGCGCGATGGGCCGACGGTCGCGATTCATCCACGCCTGCGCGAATACGGTAAGGCAACAATACGCGGCACGGCGCCCCGGGTCAGAAACCGTGACGCCGAGCGCTCCCTTCTGGCGCAGCAGATTGCCGCCGAGCATCGCCAGGTGGAGGCGGCCCGTGCCCGGCTGGCGACAGGCAGCCTCTGTCGCCTGTCGGAACTTGGACCGCTTAATCCGCAAGAATTCGATCTGTTCCTCGCCCTCCTCGGGGAGGCCCTGGCGAGCCAGTCGTCGCCGGACGAGGTCGTGGCACGACCGACCACCGACGGCCTGCTGCATATCCGCCTTGAACCTTTGGGTGCCGATACCCGTGCCGCCATCGAAACGCCCCTGGGCATCTTTTCCGGGCGGGACCACCGCATCACCATCACACCCATGGCGGAGGCATGATGCGTAGGCCGCGCCTCGAAAGTAGTGCCATCGGCGACCGCCAAGCGCAACATCGCCAGGAGGAATACCGTGACGCCCTGCGTGCGTTGCTCATGCACCCGGTGATCACCAGCGATCATCCCGATTTCGCCGCCGTGCGCCGCCATGCCGATCAACTACGCACCTGGTTCGCCCGTGAAACCGGCTGGCCGCTGGCCATTGAGCGCGACTGCGCACGACTCTACAAGCGACCGGCCGATTTATCCGACGCTACGCGCGGCCTGCCCGGGTTCGACCGTCGTCGTTACGTGCTGCTTTGCTTGACCACGGCGGTTCTGGAACGTGCCGAGCCCCAGATCACCTTGCGTGTGCTCGGCGACCGCCTGCTCATCCTGGCGAGTGAACCTGTTCTCGCCGACCGGGGTTTTGCCTTCGGGCTGGAGAATGTCCATGAACGTCGCGAACTGGTGGCCGTCTGCCGTTTTCTGCTCGATTGGGGCGTCATTGCGCGGGTGGCCGGTGATGAGGATGCCTACGCCCTGAGTCGGGATGGCAGCGGCGGCGATGCGCTCTACGATATTCACCGGCGCGTACTCGCCGGGCTGCTCGCTGCCGTACGCGGGCCGTCCACCTGGGCGCCGGAAGCCGCCCCGGACAACCTTGAGCAGCGCCTGGCCGCCCTCGTCGCCGAGCATCAACCGGAAAGCGAGGAGGGGCGGCGCCTGGCCCTGCGCCACCATTTATCGCGCCGCCTGCTCGATGATCCGGTGATTTATTTCGACGAACTCGATGTCGACAGTCGTGCTTACCTCCTGAATCAGCGCGGTCCAATGGCGGCGCGTCTGGCCGAAGACAGCGGCTTGGTCCCCGAGCAGCGTGCCGAGGGTGTCGCGCTGGTGGATGAAGTCGCTTTCCTGACGGATGTCGTGCTGCCGGCCGAGGGGACGGAGTCCCACGTCACGCTGCTGGTGGCCGAGTTCCTGGCGGACCGGGGGCGCGAAGGTAGTGCCGTTGTCACGGAAACCGAAGTCACCGACTTCATCCGTGGGGCGGTGGCGCGCTATGGGCACTGTTGGCGCAAGTCGGCACGGGAGCCCGGTGGAGAGCGGGAGCTCACCGAGGTGGCCCTGAGTCGGTTGGCCATGTTGCGACTGATTGCTTGGGAGGAGGGGGCGGTACGCCCCTTGCCCGCCCTGGCCCGAGTCGCTTTGGGAGAAACGACGGTCAATATCCAGGGGCGTAACGAACCCTTGCAAATGGACATCTCTTTATGAACGAAAATTCCTTACCGCAGCCGACGCTGGCGCGCTGGCAGCCCCTGCGCCTGGGGCTGGTGGACCTGTATCACTACGATAGCGAGGAATTCTGGTTCCGCGACGGTCACCTGCTGCTGCGCGGTAACAATGGCACCGGCAAGTCGAAGGTCCTGTCGCTGACGCTGCCTTTCCTGTTCGACGCCCAGATCAAGTCGTCGCGGGTCGAACCCGACGGCGATCCGGGCAAGAAAATGGCGTGGAACCTGCTCATGGGCAAGCACGAGCGGCGCATCGGTTATGTCTGGGCGGAATTCGGCTGCCTTGGCGAAGATGGCCATGCCCGTTTCGTCACCCTTGGTTGCGGCCTGTCGGCAGTGGCGGCGCGCGCCCAGGTGGATCCCTGGTATTTCGTCGCCGCCGACGCACGTATCGGCGAGAGTCTTTGGCTGACCAGTCCGCAGGGCGTGGTGCTTAACCGGGATCGTTTGCAAGAGGCCTTGGGCGGCCATGGCCAGGTTTTTCCGAACGCGGAAAGCTACCGGCGGGCGGTGGACGAACGCCTATTCAGGCTGGGTGCCACCCGCTACGGGGCGCTCATGGATACCTTGATCCAGTTGCGTCAGCCGCAGCTATCCAAACGCCCCGACGAGGCCAATCTTTCGGAAGCCCTTACCGAAGCCTTGCCGCCGCTGCCTGCTGAACTGCTCGGTGATGTTGCCGATGCCCTGAACCAACTGGAGGAATACCGCCAGGAGCTAGAAAGTTTCGAGGCGTTGGCCAAGGCCGTCGGGCAATTCAACCAGCGTTACCGTATTTACGCCAGCATTAACGCCCGGCGCGAAGCGGCTCGGCTGCGCGCAGCCCAGACCGAGTTCGACAAGGCTAGCCAAGCGGTGAATGAGGCCCGGGCGACGCTGGCGATTGCCGCGGCGGAAGAGGGGAAGCAACAAGAGCAACAGGATAAATTGGCCCGTGATCTGCGACAAGCCCGTGCCGCCCATGACACCTTGCGCAATGATCCGGCCCTGGGCGATGCGAAGCGGCTGGACGACGCAAAACATCAAGCCGAGCAGACACAGAAGGATGCCGATGAGGCGGTATGGACCCTGGCAACAGCCGCCGCCAGGCTGGACAGGGAAGTTGCCGCGCTCCAGGCGTGTGAGGGGCGTACCGGCGAGACGCGGTTGGCTCTGGCCGAAGCCCATGGAACGGCATCGGCTGCCGCTGTTACTTGTGGCATCGGTGCCGATTTCGCCCAGGAAGCGGCGGTCAGTGACGCCGAGACGTTGTCGGCCCTCGATAGCCGCGCCTGGCAGGCCCAGCAGCAGCGCTTGCGCGATTCGATTGCACGTCGACGCGACCAGCTTGGCGTGGTGAGGCGGCGGCTACATGACGTGGACGATGCTCAGGGCAAGCAGCAGCAGGCCCAGGAGCAACGGGACGCCCGTGCCGACGACTTTGAGGAAGCTGCCGCACGGCGCCTTGAGGCGGATGATGCGGTCGAACGGCAGGGAATGTTGTTGATGGAGGCTTGGCAAGCGCATTTCGATCACCTTGAACAACTGCGGCCGATACAGGCTGATGAGGTAGTGGATGCCCTGGCTGCATGGGTTGTCGACATGGCGGGAGACAATCCGGCCCGTGCCGCCCTGCATGGGGCACAGCATGCCGCCAGCGAAAGATTCGCAGGGCGGGCCGCCGCAATCGGTCGGCGCGAACAAGAACTGACCGAGGAGCGGGATGCCTTGTCCTTTGAGCGGCACCGTCTTGAGCAGGGCGAAGATGCAGCTCCGCCTGCGCCGCACTTCCGTGATGAAAATACTCGGATTGACCGGCCCGGGGCGCCCCTGTGGCAGTTGCTGGAGTTCCGCGAGACCGTTGCCGAAGGGCAACGCGCTGGTCTGGAGGCCGCCCTGGAGGCCAGCGGTCTGCTCGATGCCTGGGTGACACCGGACGGACGGCTGCTGACCGACGATGGCACAGCTCCTTGGCACGACACCCTGCTCGTGGCTCGCGGTCGCCAGACTTCTTCCGCCGCTGATTGGCTGCGGCCGGCGGAGCAGTCGTCCGTCGCCGAGGCGGTGGTGCTTGCCCTGCTGGAAAGTATCGCCTGCGGCGAGACTGAGACGGCAGATGCGGAAGCCTGGATTGCCCCTGACGGGCGGTTTCGTGTCGGCCCCCTGGCCGGTGCCTGGAGCAAACCCGCTGCGGTCTACATCGGCTTTGCCGCGCGCGCGGCGGCGCGGACGCGTCGCCTGGCGGAAATCGACCGACGTCTGGATGAGATTGGCGCGGCGCTGAAGGTCGTCGATCAGGAAAAGGAAAAGCTCGAACAACAGCGCCTGCGGGCGGCCCAGGAATGGCGTGATGCGCCGAAGGACGAGGGCTTGCGTGCCGCCCATATCACTGCGGCTGCCCGTGCTAGAGACCATGGGGTGGCCGAAGTAGCGCTACAGCAGGCCGCCACCCGCTTGACCGAGGCGGAACAACGCTGGCGCGATGCTCGTGCTCTGCTCGCCGCGGATGCAGATGACTTGCGCCTGTCCACCGAGCGCGCCGCTCTCGATGCGGTTGATAGCGCATTGCATGGCCTTAACGATGCCCTGCAGCGGCTGCTTCTGGTTGCGCAGGAAGTTCGTCACACCTTGCCTGAACTGGAAGCGCAACTGGGGCGCGAAGTGGAGGCGAAGGCCGAGGCAATGCGCTGCCGGGATCAGGCTGGCGACAAGCAGACCCGGGCCGAAGAAGCCTTGGTGCGTTGGCAGACGCTTTTCGATACGGTCGGCTTGAAAGTGGCGGATATTCAAGGTCGCCTTGAAGCTGCGCGCCAGGCGGTGCAGCAGGGTGAAACCGATTTGCAAGAGGCCGAAACGAAATTGCGCGAGGTGGCCAAGGCCCGCGCCCGTGCCGAACAGAAGGCGGAAGATTGTGCCGGGACCCTGGACGAACGGCGCACCAGCCGCCAAGCGGCGGTGGCGGCCCTGCATGGGTTCGCTACTAGCGGACTGTTGGCTGTCGCGGTACCGGATGTGGAATGCCCCGATCTTTCCGTACCCTGGACCATCGAACCGGCTCTCACCCTGGCACGCCAGGCCGAGCAGGCGCTGGCCGGCGTGAAGGCCGACGACGAGGAATGGAACCGCATCCAGAACCGGGTTTCGGAAGATTTCGGTGAGCTGTTGCGGAGTCTTGGCGCACTCGGCCACCAGGCCCATGCGACCACCAGCGACCATGGTTTGGTGGTCAGCGTGGTTTATCGCAACCGCCCTGAGCGCCCGGATCGTCTCGAAGCGATCCTGGCGGAGGAAATCGCCCAGCGCCGCGAACTACTCACCGCCAACGAGCGTGAACTCCTGGAAAACCACTTGCAGGCCGAGGTCGCGAGCGTCATCCAGCGCATGTTGCAGGAGGCCGACCGCCATGTGGATGGCATCAATGCCGAACTCGACAAGCGCCCGACGTCGACCGGCGTGCGTTTTCGCATGGTCTGGGAAGCACTGCCGGAGGGCAGCGATGGTGCGCCGGTCGGGCTCGACGCGGCGCGTAAGAAACTCCTTAACACCAGCGCCGATGCTTGGTCGTCGGAGGACCGCCGTGTCGTTGGCGACATGCTGCAAAGCCGGATCGCCGCGGAACGGACCCGCGCTGATATTGGCGGCGGCAGCCTGCTCGAACAACTGGCCCGCGCCCTCGACTATCGCCGCTGGCACCGTTTCCGGGTCGAGCGTTGGCAAGGTGGTAAATGGGGGCGTTTGTCGGGACCGGCTTCGAGCGGGGAGCGGGCCCTTGGGCTGACCGTACCACTGTTTGCCGCCGTTGCCAGCCATTACCGCAATGGCAGCCACGACGGCTATCCCGGGGCGCCACGTCTTGTGCTGCTCGACGAAGCCTTCGCCGGGATTGACCGCGAGGCCCGTGCCCATTGCATGGCGCTGATCCGAGAATTTAACCTCGACTTCGTCATGACCAGCGAGAGCGAGTGGGGCTGCTATGCAGAGCTGCCCGGCGTGTCGATCTGCCATTTGCTACGCCGCGAAGGCATTGACGCTGTGCATGTCTCGCGCTGGGCTTGGGACGGGCGCAGGCGCCGCGAAGAACCAGATCCTGGGCTGCGTTTCCCGGCGGAGGTTTGACTATGACTGGGACGACAGATCTGCGGCTGGTGCGCCTTCTGGGCGGGGAGATGTTGGCCGACCTGCGCCGCCGCCTGCGGCAACGCTACGAGCGTGCCACCTCGTCGGGCACGTTCCGTCTTAACGGTCTCACTGATACCGAGCGCAACGCACTGGCAAGCCTGCTGGGACGCAAGTCGCGGGTAGCCGACTCGATGATGCTGGACGTCGCCGAACTCGACCTGGCCCTCCAACGGGCTGGACTTGCCGAGTCCTTGCGCGATGCTTTGGAACAACTCGAAGGTCTCATCGTCGATCGTGCTGCAGAACGGGTGGCGCTACAGGCCCAATGGTCGGCCTTGCTTGGACGATACGACGATTTGCGTCTGACCACCTTGCTTGACCTTCCCCGTGGCATGGCACTGGTGAAGCGTCTAGCACGCCAGCCAGCTGCTGCCGAACGACTCCTCGGTGCAGCGCAGGCGGTCTTGCGAGCGCTTCCCGCCGCCGGGATACCACGCTCCAGGCTAGCCGCGGAAGTGCTCGGTGACGCCCATGGGCTGGATCAGGGGCGACCAGTCGCCAGTATTGTGCTGGCGGCATTGCGACGGAGTACGGATACGGCCGAAGGGGAACACAGAATCAAGGAGAGCGTGCGCGACCTTTGGGCCGAGGCGGGCGTCATGGTCAATGAACTATCTCGGCCGGCGCTGTTCCTCAACCTGCCGGTGCATGAAGGCTTCTTTCGCACGCCTGTTCCGGGTGAGCCGGGCTACATCTCGCTACGCACGTTGCTGCGCACGCCGCCAGCGTGGCAGGTGTCCGGCCACGACATCTATGTTTGCGAAAATCCCAACTTGGTCGCCGTCATTGCCGATGCACTCGGCGCTGACGCCGCGCCCATTGTTTGCACTGACGGTATGCCAAGTGCCGCCCAGCGTACGCTGCTCCTGCAACTTGTGACAGCAGGGGCTCACCTGCATTACCACGGCGATTTCGACTGGCCTGGGCTTGCCATCGGCAACTGGGTCATACGGGTCTGCGGTGCAAGCCCTTGGCGCTTTGGTTCTGGCGACTACACGGCGGCGCTCCGCGAAATTCCGTCTAGTGGACGCGCACTAGGGCCGGCGAGTGTCGAGGCGGATTGGGATACAGGCCTTGCTTCTGTAATGCGCGATCGGGATCTGGCCATTGATGAGGAAGCCGTTGCGGCAATCCTGATACAAGACCTTGAAAGTGGTGGCAAGTAAGTTCCCAAGTTTTAACCGCTACCTAGCCGTTATCTCAGATGCAGCGCCAGCGCTTCGGCTGCCTACTCAGCGAATAACAATTCGCCCCGCTTGATGCATAGAAAGAAGCGGACATTTTCTTAACCCGTAGTGGAGCAGGTTTATTCAAGTCTTGGCGATTGATCATTGTTAGATGTCGTAACATCATATTGAACGATAACTTTAATGTTGTTATCGTACTGATATGTGTTATAAATGCTGCATGGAGCCACTCGACATTGCCGTTAAGGAGTATCTGACCGAGGTCTTATCCATCCGGGAGGTTGAGATTCGTCCCTACGTCGGAATGGAGTCGCTGCCTTACTTTCTCAGAGATGCCTACGACGTCCGAGAACTCAACTTGCGAGGCGCGCGCTTGGTGATGGCAATTCAGCGCGCTGGTGAAAAGTCTTCACTGGCGAACGTGCGTACCCAGCTGCAAAAAATTGAGGCGATCACTGGATTGCCAGTGGTCTACGTTGCCCCCGCGATGGCTTCTTATGAGCGCAAACGCCTGATTGAGCATCACGTGCCTTTTCTTGTTCCGGGCAACCAGCTCTATTTGCCGGACTTGGGTCTGGATCTTCGGGAGTACTTTCGTAAGCCGCGCCTGGTGGATCAGGAAGCTCTGAGCCCATCAGCGCAGGCCATCGTGATAGCTGCCTTGATGCAGCGCCCGTGGCGTAATGAATGTGAAGCAACAGGATTGGCGGGGGGGCTGGGCTATACCGCGATGACATGGTCACGAGCCACCAGAGAGATCGCGGGCACTGGCATTGCAGAATTTCAGGCCGCGGGCCGTTCGCGACAACTGAAGTTCATTCACGGGCCACGAGAAACCTGGGAACGTATTCGTTCCAAATTCCGGTCGCCGGTCAAGCGAACTGTATGGGCGTTATCTCCAGCGCCTGAGCAAACTCCCTCGGTCAGACGGGCGGGGCTGAGCGCGTTGGCCTCACAATCCATGTTAACTGCACCTCGGACCACCTGCTTCGCCTTCGACCTGACTGGGTGGAAGGCCGCGCGTCGCAGTGGATGGAAGGAACTCCCGGGGCCTGATACCGGTGCGCACGAGGTGCAAATATGGGCCTACAACCCAGGCGTTCTGGAAAACAGCCCCTACGTCGACCCATTGTCGCTATGGCTCAGTTTGCAAGCCACGAGCGATGAACGAGTTCAGTCGGCACTCGATGAATTGATGGAGACCCTGCCATGGTGAAGGGACTGGACGTGTTCCAGAGCTGGTTCGCGGACCATGTTGATCAGTATGTGTTGATCGGAGGAACTGCGGCAAGCCTCACCATGGAGGACGCGGGGTTGGATTTTCGCGCGACCAAAGATCTCGACATTGTATTGCACGTGGAGGCGCTAACGCCTCAGTTTGGGCAGACGTTCTGGCGCTTTGTCGAGGCCGGTGGGTACGGCATCCGTCAGGCGAGCGATACGGGCAAGCCGGTCTTCTATCGATTCCAGAAGCCGGCTGACCCGAGTTTTCCTTTCATGGTGGAGCTGTTTGCGCGAACACCCGATGGGCTCGAAATCGCCGAGGGTAGCCAGTTGACGCCCATCCCGCTGGATGAGGCGGTGTCCAGTCTGTCCGCGATCCTGTTGGATACCGACTACTACGACTTCATCATGGGAGGGCGGCGCGTCTTGGCGGGTCTGCCATGGGTCGGAGAGGATCGACTGATCCCGTTGAAGGCCGTCGCCTGGCTAGAGCTTTCCGCAAGGAAAGAGGAGGGGGATGCCGTGGACTCGAAAGACGTGCGGAAGCACCTCAACGATGTGCTTCGCCTGTCGCAACTGCTGGCGCAAGAAACGCGCATTGAAGTGACCGCACGGATCGCCGATGACCTCTCGCGTTTTCTCGATGCACTAAGGGCCGATGACTCCATCGACCCAAAGACGCTGAAGCTTGGAGATGTTACTGTTGCAGACTTGGCTGCTCGTATCGCAAGAGCGTATGGTCTCGCTTGAGTTTGATTCCGTTCGTCGTAGTTGGGCTACGATTCGATGAGTTTTTCAAAGTGGGCGCCTTCGTAGCTGGAAGTGATAGTTGACGATTGATGGACTGGAATAGCCGCTGCGCAAACAGAGTCCATCTCCCGCGCCAACAAGAGCGCTTATTTTTTGACGGTAAAAGTGACGATAAAGTGCGCTGATAAGAACAGCGAACGCCATTTGCCATGCGGATTTTAAGACATCGGAAACAATCGAATGGGAATAAATACGTTCATTCCCCCTCAGGGAGATCAACAAGGCTGCGTCAATACGCGGCTTTTTTTTGCCTGTCACGGATGGCGTCACAAGAGTGTCTTGGTCGTCCCTTACTGTCTATTGCCCTCTTGCAGGATTTTCTGTTTTGATGATACCGTTCGGTATCATTGCATCTGGGGATGACTTGGTTCCCAATGCCAAGTTATGCGATCGGTGAAACAACGGATGGCCGCACAAAAAAGAGGAGACAAGGCATGAATCACCCAGATGTGATCGCGGGCGGATATGCCGATATGCGAGCCCGGGAAGTCGTTTGGGCCCGCTATGCCGCTATCAGGGCGACGACCATGGCCTTGGCGGCGCCCTTGTCGGTCGAGGACCAATGCATCCAGCCCATGGCGGATGCGAGCCCGACCAAATGGCATCTCGGCCATACCAGTTGGTTCTTCGAGACCGTGGTGCTCCAAGCCTTGGATGCAGGGTATGGTCTGTGCGACAAACGCTTCCCCTTTCTTTTCAACTCCTACTACGAGGGACTGGGCCCCCGCCAGCCCCGTCCGCAAAGGGGCATGATCACGCGCCCCGGGCTGGAGGAAGTCCTGCGTTATAGGCGTTGGGTTGACGATGCCATGGAAGGATTTATTGCAGGTTGCAGTGAGCCCCTGTGGCAGCAAGCGGTTTCACTGATCGAGCTTGGACTGCATCATGAACAGCAGCACCAGGAGTTGATCCTGACCGACATCAAGTATGCGTTGTCCTTGAATCCCTTCGATCCCGTTTATTTGCCCGCAAGCGATAGCGCGCCGCAGGAATCCGCTGAGCTGCGTTGGCTTGTATTCCCGGGGGGCATGGCAACGGTAGGGCATGGTGGTGACGCGTTTGCCTACGATAACGAATGTCCCAGGCATCAGGTATTCCTCCAACCTTGGCAGTTGGCCAATCGATTGGTGAGTTGCGGGGAATATCTCGCCTTCATGGCGGACGGAGGCTATCGGCGGCCGGAGTTCTGGCTGTCCGATGGTTGGGCTGCGAAAATGGCCAACAATTGGGAGTGTCCCCTCTATTGGCGGCAGGAAACCGATGGGCAGTGGAGCCTATTCACGCTCCATGGCCGGCGACCGGTTGCCATGACGGAGCCTGTCTGCCATCTCAGCTTCTACGAGGCGGCTGCCTATGCCGAATGGGCTGGCGCGCGCCTTCCCACGGAATTCGAATGGGAAGCGGCGATGGCCAACGTTGCGGTCGAGGGGCACTTCCTCGACACCGCCATGCTGCATCCCATGCCCGCAACGGTGGGTGAAGGACTGCGCCAGGCCTACGGCGATGCCTGGAATTGGACCCGATCCTCCTACGATCCCTATCCCGGATTCAAACCCTTGCCCGGCGTTATCGGCGAATACAACGGCAAATTCATGGTGGGGCAACTCGTGTTGCGCGGCGGGAGCTGCGCCAGTCCATCCGACCATCTGCGACCGACCTATCGGAACTTCTTCCCGCCGGGCGCCCGGTGGCAGTTTTCCGGTATCCGTTTGGCGAGGGATCTCTGATGCTGAATCCCGTTTACAAAGCCCATCACTCTCCCTGTCCGACGGCCCGATCGCCCTTTGAGACGGATTTGATCGCCTGTCTGGAAGGTGCCATCCATCAAATTTCCCCCAAGTATTTTTATGACGATGAGGGATCGCGACTTTTCGACCAGATATGCGGCTTGCCCGAGTACTACGTGACCCGTACGGAAATAGGCATTCTGGAACGGGATATCGCTGCCATGGCGGCCTGCATGGGGGCCGACGCCGAAGTGGTCGAGTTCGGTGCGGGCTCCTTGCAAAAGGCCAAATTGCTGATTGATGCCCTTGAACAGCCACGTCGTTTCGTCGCCGTGGATATTTCTGGAGAGCATCTGCATCGCGCCGCTAGCCAATTGAGAAATCGTTTTCCCGGCGTCGATATCGTTCCCCTGGTGGAGGATTTCACCGGGATCGATACCCTCAGCCTGCCGCCCCTGCTTCAGGATTCGGGCCGGCGTGTCGGTTTTTTTCCGGGCTCGACACTGGGCAACTTCACCCCAATCGAGGCCCGCAGCTTCCTCAAGTCCGCTGCCCGCTTGTTGGCTGGCGGCGGATTGTTGATTGGCGTTGACCTGGTCAAGGACCCTCGGCGGCTGCATGCCGCCTATAACGATGCCGCGGGGGTTACCGCGGCCTTCAACCGTAATCTCTTGGCCCGGGCCAACAGAGAACTGGATGCCGGTTTCAACCTTGATGCCTTCGAGCACTATGCCTTCTACCACCCGGTGCTGCAAAGGATGGAAATGCACTTGATTTGCCTCGAGCCCCAGCATGTTTGTGTCGGTGGCCGGGAATTCGTGCTGCAAGCCGGGGAGAGTATCCACACCGAAAATTCCCACAAATACACGGTGGAGGGATTTCAGGCCCTGGCCAAGGACTGCGGATTCCTACCGAAAGCGGTTTGGCTCGACCCCGATCGTTTATTCAGCGTGCATTGGCTGGCGTCACCCCGAACCCACGGAAAAGGAGAGGTGCAATGAAAGCGATCTGGCACGGCAAGGTTCTCGCTGAAAGTGACGATATCGTCACGGTGGAAGGCAACGCCTATTTCCCGGAAAACGCCCTGGAGCGGAAATATGTTGTTCCCAGCAGGACGACCACGATATGTCCGTGGAAGGGGATGGCCCATTACTACACCCTGTTGGTTGACGGCGCGGAAAATACAGACGCCTGCTGGTTCTACCCCGAGCCTAAGGCGGAAGCGTCCATGGTCAAAGGAAGGGTGGCCTTCTGGAAGGGTGTGGACGTTATTGCGTAATTCCCTCAACAACGGCGTCGAAGGGGTGCGTCAAAAATGAGGTTGGTGGTGGAAAACAAGCCCATGAATATCCCGTTAAGGGCACGCATCTACGCGGTTGCCTCGGATCTTTTTTACCGCTACGGCATCCGGGCCGTGGGGGTGGATGCCATCGCCGCCGCCGCCAATACGACCAAGGCAGGGCTCTACCGGAATTTTGCGTCAAAGGATGCCTTGGTTGCTGAATGGTTGCGCCAGCGGGATGCGGAACACCGGGCATGGTGGTTGTCTGTCTGCGCCAAGTATCCTGGTGATCCGATAAACCAGATGAAGGAGATTTTCTTCGGGATTGGAGAGCTGTTGGTCCTCAATAACCGCGGGTGCCCGTTGACGAATTCGTCGGTTGAACTCACTGCGGACAATCATGAGGCCAGATCTGTTGCCGTTGAGCACAAGACGTGGCTCCGCTCTCAACTGGCGCGGCTCTGTTCGAACGCCGTGTCGGGCAATGCAGAACCACTTGCCGACATGCTGTTTCTAGTGATGGAGGGGGCCAAAGTCAGCAACAACGCCCTGGGGTCCCAAGGACCGGGTAGCCAATTGGGCGCGCATGCGGCCTGGATCATTGATGCCTACGTCGAACTTGCGAAGGCATCAGGGTGAGTTTGGGGGAACGCCGTCACCATGGAACGGAAGCATCCGGTTGCGCGGGTTCATGTCTTACCAGTGAGTAAGGGATAAAACACCACCAAATCGGCCTTTTGGCATGAATCTCGCAAAGAGAATGATGACTGCCCTCCTGGGGCAGCAGGCAGCCCGTAATCGGTGATTTTTGCGCAATAGCGCCTCAGTGGCGGCAGTATTTGCCGGCAAAAAGAATCAAAAGCATGCGGGAGGCCGGCAAGCGGTATGTCGCCGTTTGTCGTTCCTGTTCAGTGGAGGTTCCTATGCGCAAGTCCCATTCACGGCGGGAAGCCGTTTTGCCCCTGGGTATCAAAAACAAGGTTCGCACAGAACTTCCCGCCTTGGTCGCACTCACCGCCATTGGCGAACCTTGGTTTTCCGAAGAGCATCGGATGGATCTGCTGGCCGTCGCCCTTGTCGTCCGCGAATTGGCACCCTTGGAAAGCCTTCAGGCGACATGTGCCGCAGAATTGCAACGCCTCTGCGAACAGCCGGTGACTTTGGACAACAAAGTTGATATTGCCTTGAACCTGGCCGAGTGCCTGCCTTGGCTGCAACTCCAGCCGAACAACAGGATTCAGCGCGCCCTGGCTGCCTTGGCCTCACGGCAGGAGGCGTTGGTCGCGGCTTAGCCCGTCAACCGCTCTGAAATTTGGGAGGAGGTCATAGGCTCGAAAGTGCCTAATGAAGTCAGGGGCGATTCACTTTTCTGCTACGAGACTGAGTCTTGTCATAGCTTCAGGATTTGAGAGCCGCCTCTGACTTGAGAGAGATTCCTCAACACGGGTGGTGCAATATGATTTACCTATGTCGCGCTTGGGACGCGACCATGTTGCTTAAGCGAATCGCCTCATGCAACGGTAGTACCATATGTCATGGCCGGCGCAAAAAAACGACAGAAGCTCGAGTTCATAAGGAAGCATCCGAAGTGCTGCTTCTGCGGTGGAGAGGCAGATACCACCGAGTGGGATCATATCCCAGCCCGTCATCTATTCGCGGACAGAAATTGGCCAGAAGGCTACGTGTTCCCTGCGTGCTCAGCTTGCAACGACTCATCCGCTAGCGACGAGTTGATTATGGGGTTTATCGTCAGAATTCAGGTCTCCGACCTCTCCGAGGCCGAGGAGCGAGAGCTCCATCAATCCATCACCAAGATGCACGATCGACACCCCGAGATCATCAACGGGATGCGAGAGTTTTCTAGGAATGAAACCAAGCGATCGTTGCGGGAGATTGGATTCCCGTCGGCATCGCTGCCCCAGCCTCTGTACATGTTTGAGTTCCCAGATTCGATCATTGAGGTCTCAGAGCGGTACGGGAGAAAGTTGGGGAAAGCTCTGTATTACATGCATACGGGCACCATTTTCCCGGCCTCCGGGCGGGTGCATTGCGAGGTCATGTCTAACACCAGCTTCATGTCAAGCAGGTTCCCTTTAGACGCGTTCCAGATGTTGTCAGCCACACCGGCCATCTCACGGGCTGGGAAATCCTTGGGAGATCAATTTGCCTACAGGTGGGGGATGACAGAGGAAAAGGACGCAGCCGCCTTCCTCATTCAGTTTGGTGAGAGCACTGTCATGGTGGTTTTCACCTACACCGATGTGGAGAAGTACAAAGAGACCTTTGCGGCGAGGTCTGCCGCACTTAGCACTCGCAAGCAGGACACTGGTTTCGACCTTCCTGCCTCTCCTGATTCTTGGCCCCCATCCAACCCATAAGACATGGGTAAAAACGTGGGTAGAAAAAAAACGCCCCGAAAGGGGCGTTTGACATTTCTGGCGGAGAGGGCGGGATTCGAACCCGCGTTAGGCTATTCACCTAAACACGCTTTCCAGGGATGTTATTTTTCGTGTTGGTTGGCTTAACCATGGGGTTATAGGCTTAATATTTAGCCTGATGTATTTTATGGGCACAATTTGGGCACATTGAACCATGGCTACCTTCAGAAAAAGAGATTCGGGGCGCTGGCAAGCTATCGTGCGACGGAAAGGCTTTCCCGTTGAGAGTAAGAGTTTTTCGACCAAACACGAGGCTGAGGTTTGGGCAAAAACCATTGAGTCTGAAATGGGGCGAGGACTGTTCGTTTCTGCCACTGATGCGGAGCAGACTACGTTTAATGATCTCGTGAAGCGTTTCAAGCTGGAATTTGCACCGCATCATTATCGGAAGCGCCTTGACGAGAAGGAGGCCTGGCGATTCCAATGTGATCGTTTGGCCGAGGCTTTTGGGAGTTGTGCTCTGGTGGCGATAGATCAAAAGCGCGTTGCTAAATATAGGGACGAACGGCTTAAAGGAAGTGACGGGCGTAAGCCTGTTGGTGAGAGTACCGTTCGGAAAGAAATTTTCTTGCTTTCAAAGATTCTGGGGTTTGCTGAGAAGGAGTGCGGAATATTGTTGCCGCGCGGGAATCCAGTTTCGAAGATCCGCAAACCATCCGAGGGAAAGGGGCGAGATAGGCGGCTCTCAGCAGAGGAGTGGAAGTCTTTCGAGGACGAATGTAGGAAGAGTCGGAATCAGTTTCTGTGGCCAGCGGCTCAGTTCGCTGTTGAGACGGCTATGAGGCAAGGTGAGATGCTCAACTTGGAATGGGGGCATATCGATAAGGTTCGGCGGTTAGCTATGCTGCATGAGACAAAGACCGAAGAACCTAGGGCCGTCCCGCTATCCCCTGCCGCTATTGCTATTTTGGAGGGGCTGAAAGAGCGGAAGGGAAAAGTGTTTCCCGTTGAGCGATTGACGCTCTATCACGCCTTTATGTATGCCTGTCAGCGTGCCAAAATTAAAGGCTTTACGTGGCATGATCTCCGTCATGAAGCTCTATCGCGTCTTGCTGAGCGAGGAGATTTTTCAGTCCTGGAGCTGGCTGCTGTATCCGGTCATAAGACCATGGCAATGCTTAAACGCTATACCCACCTCCAAGCAGAGAGGTTGTCCGAAAAGTTAGCGGTTTGTGCGGAAGTGAAATACGGCTAGGACGGATTCTCGGGAAGTCTGTTAGCTATTTCGGGGAAGAGGAAGCACACAAGACCGTCGAAATTTCTATCAGGGATGAAGTCAGCAGCCCCGTTCTGAGTCGGGGCGGTCCAGGCTTCACGATATGCTTTGACCTTCTTGTTCCGCCAGTTGCCAGTCGTATCCTCTTTGCGAATTTGCTCCCCTCTGTTGTGGGCAGCTAGCATCAGTTTGAAGGGCCACAAGTGTCCTTTGTGTCTGGCGAAAACATGGTGGGCGATTTCCACCAGGTTTTTATAGCCCCAGCCCACGGGATGGCCTTCGGCGGCCGAGTAAAGAGTGTCCAGGAGGGATACCAATCCTTCAGCGTCGTTGGGCCATCGAGGTAACGAAATGCCGTGTTCGGCGATCCGCTTGCGCAAATTTAACCATTTAGGGTCGTCGTATCCTGCCGACCTTGATAGCCAGAACTCTCGGAAATCCCTTCGTAGTGGCCAGTCCTTAGTTATGGCCTCGCAGCGCTCCCTGGCCGTATCCGCATCGAAAAAGAATACCCGCTGCCTCTCTCTATCGATGGTCAGGTCGCTGAAGGACACATGCCCCTCTTTTTGACTCCATAGAAGTATCCCTTCCTCGACGGAGGGCTCTGACCATACGCAGTCGAGCACGAGCTTCCCTGCCTCTTTGGAGGCCGTGAGCGTCTCTTCGTTGGCGATGAAGGCATTTCGGTTATTGTTGTAGAACACGTCCTCCATGGTCAATCTGACATTGGCCATATCGAATCGGTTGAATACCCAGAAGAGCAGCCCACCTTCGCGGAGATAGAACTCCCGACGGGCTGCGATTACACGCAGAAACGTTGTCGAGAGTTGTACCTCGAATGCCACCGGGAGGGTACCTTTCCAAGTGGCTCGTACGTCGGGTTTGCGGTGCCCGTTGGCCTCTTCACCCTTCCATATGGCCTCCACCTTCACGTCCGAAAAGTCGGGGTCAAGCCGTAGACTCTCCGCGATGATGTCTTTCATACGCTTGTGAGCTACGGACTCCCTAGCACCGTCGTATTTCATGGCTAGGATACGTTCCTCGCTCAAGTCCCCTTTGGTCTTGGCTGGGCATCGCCCATCTTCGGTCTCATGACGGAAGTAGAACCGCCGCTCGTGAGCGAGCGAGACCAGGTGTACTGGCACTGAGCACAGAGGGCAGGCTAGCAAGGGGCTTGTTGCGGCAATACCCTGGCTTAACGCCATACGTAGTTGCAAAGCCTTTTCGTAGTCCTCCCCGACGGTATCCCACGCGGATAGAATTTCCCCGCTTGATAGGTCAAGTACCTCTCGGATAGCAGGTTCATCAACGACAAGGGAGTTAGGGCGAGCTTGGCGTATGATCAACAGGGTACCCCTTGGGGAATCTCATTCGTGCTTGAAGCTAGTTTCGTTTTAGCCAACTCATAAACCGCTTAAGTCTCGACGTTGTTATTTGTTCAGAATGAGAGAGGGATTGGATTGTGGTGGTGGTGTGCGTGTTTGTGTTCGACGATTTGTAGTCTAGCTCTATCGGGTTTCCCCGATTAGAAATCTCAAAGCCTAGTTTTTTAAAGGTTGAAATCGCCCAAGTAGACTTCGGGTAGCATCTTGAATAAATCCGCTTGCCAGATGTGGCGTAAGTATTGAGCTCATCTTGAACAAGTGCTTTCATGCACCCCCTTTTCCTAAATTGTTTACGGGTTGCCGAGAGATGAAGTTCGATTTCTTGATTATCCGTTAAGGTAATTAGGAAAGAAGCGGGGCTGTCGTCAATCTCTGCAACCTTGGCAGTAGCTTTAATGACAGTCGGTGTTTGGCTGCCATATCTCAACTTAAGCATGCGAATGTAGCCATCATTAATAATCGACGTGCTTAGCGTTTTGGCTTGATTTGCGACTGACGGAAGAAAATGTCCTGAATTAGCACCTTCAACTAGAAGGTTGCATATCCAGTTAATGTCACTGCTGTTGGCGGGTCTGATTTTCATAGGGTGTCTATACGGAATCCGTCTTCCAATCCGATAAGTTGGGTGCATCGGCGAGAGGTTCGTGAAAATTATTCCTTGTTCCCTGCGTGAGCCCCGGAACCTATTCGGAAGTTTTCTTAGATCTCTGGCGGTACGTTTCTGTTATGAAGTCTATAAAAACGACTGCTGCGCCAACGGCAAGTCGCGCATGCCTTGGTTCTAAGCCGCGGTGTTTCCCGTCGCGGCCATGCCCTGTACCATATAACCCGCGTAGTTCGGTTAAGTAGCCTGTTAAAGCTGAGAGGTTTCTAAGAATAAGCCGGACAGTCTCTGCTCCCTTTGCTTCATTGGGAATTCCCTCAGGGACAAGCTTAAGCTCTTTTGCCAGCGTTTTTGTTAGGTCACTGATATCAGCGTTTTTTGAGAATTCGACTTCAAGTTTCGTCAAGATGCTTTTGCAGCAAGATTCAACCAACTCCTTCGCCGTGCCAATTGCTAAGGCGGGGTCAGAATCAACAGATCTTTCGGCTCGTTCAATCTCTTTTTGCATCCAACCAGCATCTAGCGCATCGGCAACAGCCTTAGCCCGAGTAACACTCCGCCCGGTGCTTAATTTCGTCTGTTGAGGTTGGAATCTCGGTCTACCAGCTATAGGCTCTGCTTCAACGATTTTCCATCCAACTTGCTGAAGCCGGTCGTTGAATGAATTTACAAGACTTAGAGTGTCGTTCCGGTCAGGCCTCACGACTGGATGAACCATTTCACATAAGAAACGTAGGAATATTTCTGGAGGTCCGTCTAATAGAGCAAACCGACTGTCCGAGAAAACCCAGTCATCAGGCCAGTCATCGGGATTGTTTACTCTGTGCTGCCAGATATCACGCGATGCGTTATTAAAACGGGGATCGGTTGATGGGAGAGAATCCAAGTCATAGATCCGCTGAAGAAACTCAACTTCATCAAGTTGTCCTGCCCAGCAGATATTTTCTACTCGCAGAATGTCGAGGATTTCATTGCGAACGTGACGCGGGATGTCTATGCCAGTATCTCGCCAGTTAGGCTTTTGTACGATTTTTGGTGAAAGAGATACGCTTACTTGGTCATGTTGAAATTTCTCCAGCATCGGTTTTAACCGATTATTGATTTGTTCCTCGATGGCGTCTTTACGTACTCCTAGTTGGGCGAATTCTCCCGCTGGTATCCGCAGATAAATTGTCCAGTACGTTGTTCCACCATTCCAATTGTCGTATCCCGTTTCTTCTATTTCAGGCTCTGCTACTTTGAGCAGAGTTGCTGCATCGAATGCACCTGCTGTGGAAAGCATCTCCGTTGCTGTGGCGAGATAGGCATCGAGGTTGTCTGAGAAGTGAGGCATAGATTTACGTTCAAAACTCATCTGAGGTAGAGCCATCCATTTCCCCCGGCGGATGCGCCCGTTTCGCTAGCAACTCATTAAGCTCTTTGGCAAACTTTTCAACCGCATGTCGAACAGAGTCGACGTCGCTGACTAGCACAGAGACTGGATTCATTTCGTTGTCTTGCCCACTTCGATGAACGATGTGGTGTCTTTTGATGATGTGATCCTGTAACTGCTTAAAACTAGGAGGCGTGATTTCAAATCCAAACTTTAGCAGTGGGGATACTTGATCTGCCCTATGCCAGACAACGTGCTGAAGGTAACCACGTACCTCAGTCTTCAATCCTTTCACCGTAGTGAAAATTTCACCGAGAGAAATCGTTCTTTCTTTGAAATGGGGAAGCTTTTGGACAATATTTCTGAGCACTTGCTCATCTTCCGACACCCAGTAGTCCACGGTCTCCCATAAGAATGCCTCGAAGGCAGAAATCACTGCGCTGAAGACGAGTTGCTGTGCCATGTCTTTGGCTGTTTGATCACCTTCCAATGAAAGTACAGCTTGCCCTTTCTGTAGGCGATCTCTAAGCTTGGCTAATGGCGATTCTCGGCCATCTAGTAGTATGTCAAAACGACTATCGTATTCGTAATCATTAGGTGGTCCGTATTCAATCGGAGCCCACTGGTCACCAACCTCGGCGTACATTTCATCTATAACAGTTTGAATCGTCTCCTGCTCGACGATCCCGTCAAATCTATCGTTAAGGACATGTGCGGGATCGTATGGCCCTCCGTTAACAAATATGTAGCCGCCTTCTCGACCGTTATAGGGTGTTTCATGTGCTGGATCACAGTAACGTTGGTGAAACCATGCACGCATTGCAATTAACTGATCTTCTTCATCTGCATTTTCTAGCCAGTGATCGGCTGGTTCAAATGGGCCATCAACGTTGAATGTATTTTCAAAGGCTTCTGGTGGCAAATTGCTTAATTCATCATCATCTAAATGGTCGTTCCATCCCATAATTTACTCACCAGAGTTAGCAATAGTCAGTATCACGCCTTGACGATTTAATTCGTCAAGGGCCCACTCGATGAGTCCAACGATTCCAGGTGCCATGGCACCTTGCATGGATTTATCAAGTTGGTCTACAGTCTTTTGTGGCAGTTGAAGGTAAACAGCCTTCGCAACATCCCCGCGCCGAATTTTTCCTTCTACATGTACTGCTTTGCTCCCCGTGGGGCGTTTAACAGTCGCCAATTTAAAAAACGAACTCTTTGACATTGTGATGTCCCATGCATTAGTGTGGGCTAGACTAGAAAAGGTTGAAAGAGGCCTCTACCGATAAAATTCCTCAGCATTGAATCTTTGGCTCTCCTTTGATGCGCTCAACCTAGCCAAATATTGGCTCCAGCAGGGGTGACTTCTCGGCGCCGATTTTGAAACCAATGGCTCAAGCGTAAATTCGCCCCTGTCGTTCTGGTATAGATGTGCCCAACGGTATTCGAAAATCTTCAAATCTTGCGAGTCTTTAGTTCTGATCGTATTCCGGTTAGCAACATGGATAACGGTAGGTTGGCACGATTCGTTGATGCCGATGACTGTCCACTTGTTTAGTGCATCGGGATCGTCAGGTTTTAGCAGGCTGGCCGTAGCAGCAACAACCATCAGTCCTATTGCGGCATTGGTTCCCCCTGTTTGACCAGCGACTTGGCTACCTACACTATGTGCTGTCGCGATATCGCCAGAGGTAGTGATTGCTCGATCTTCGCTAGAAGGGCGAACAAAATAAACATAGGTATCAATCCGACCACCCGCTTGGGCATTTAACCCATTAGTTAGAAAAAGTACTATGAAGATCAGCTTGATCAATTGCATTGGCTTTGCTTTCGGTGGGTTGATTTTCGAAAAAAAACTCAGGAATGGTGTCCTGCGTAGCCTGGCTTTGTTCGAGAGCATGGTATCCGTTACTGGCTCGACCAATGATGTCGTCAAGTATGTAGGGTGAGTTGTCTGCGAATGGGTAAATCATTTTTCTCTCCAGTTTTGTAAAGACTATACTAGTCTAGTATATGCATGAGGGATGTCAATAAGCCACCCTCGTGCAATTGTTGATGGGAATAAAAGTGCGGAAACACGCGGCCTATGGCCGCTGGGGGTAGCCGCGCATACTGGCGGCTCGGGAGGCCTACGGCCTTGGAAGGTCCTTCGGACCTGGTGCAGCTGCCTACGGCAGCTAGGGAAGCCGCAGTCGCGGCGCCTACTTAGCTGTCAGTACGGCCTAGTCAAATGGTTATTGCAAGGCCCATCAACGGCAGCACGATAGCTACACATAAATGGGGACATTTGTCCATGTGCTAATAATCATCTCCCATTTCTTAATTTCACGAGTCTTGAAATCTGCAGGGGAAACAGGCAAGTCGTTACTGAGTAACGCGGAATCCTCGATTTGACGCGACTTTAGCGAAGGCACTATCCTTATAACGTCAGTCGGCTCCAGCTTGGAAAGTGTGGATCGTGCGAAGAATGGAATTAACCACCAATGAGATCAGAAATAATTGAAATTGATGGTGAGCCGGCTATTTTGATCTCTTCAGAGATGTTGCGAGCCTTGGGACTCAAAGTCGGCGATATTCTGGACGTCACCCTTGAAGAGGTGGATGGCGGTAGTGTTCTAGTCTGTGGAGCAATTTTTTGTCCCGGAGAGCTCACTGTAGTCGAGGACCGTTATGGCGGTGGATATTCGGGGGGGCGATTTGTCGCTTGGCCATTGCCTTCGGCTTCTGTACCACCGGATTCGCAGGGCGGTGATATTCCAGCAAGTGTCTTCTGGGCAAAACCTAGATTGGCTGGCAAGGGAGATACACAGGAGGCAGCGATCATTGATCTTGAGTTGAAGCTAGTTAATCTCGGGTACACCTCGGTTGCTGGATAGATGGAAAATGGGGAGCAATTCGGACGCGAGCCTGCAGTTGGTGATTCGGAAGCTCTACTGGTGTCCTCATGACTGATATATCTCCTGGTGTTTGGCAATCCCTGGTGGTAACCGGAATCCTGATGGCTTGCTGTTCCCTATGGCAGCGGAAGCCCCTGGCTGCAGGGGTAGGGGTTGGGATCGTGCTGGGGACTATCGTTTGGAGGATGCTGTGATGACCAGCGAATGGATCTGGACGCTGATCGCTGGTGCCGCGGCGGCGATGATGGCCACCGTTGCCTGGTCGGCCTCGAGTTTGATGGTGGCCGCCGGCGCCGTGATCATGATCCTGGTGCTGCTTGTTCTAGTAGAGGGTCGGCAGGGATTCCAGTAAAAAACAGCCAGAATTAATTTAACCTATTGTAGCTAAACGATAATCTTTGTATCGAAAATCATTGGAATCA
>RXJP01000021.1:0-16846 GCA_003963315.1 Rhodocyclaceae bacterium
AGGAGGTATCGCTGTTCGCCCGTCATGCCGACGAGGCCCGCCAGGAATATCCGTCCCTGGCCGGCAGGCGCCTGATCCACGAAACCATCCGGCGCATGATCGACGCCCAAGTGACCGATCTGTTGGCGGAATCCACCCGGCGCATTGAGGAAGCCTCGCCCCACTCGCTGGAGGATGTGCACCGCGCGCCGGTGCTCATCGGCTTTTCCCCCGCCATGGAAGAGGAAAACCGTCAGCTCAAACACTTCCTGATGAGCCATCTCTACCGGCACTACCAAGTGCTGCGCATGACCAGCAAGGCAAGACGGATCATTGCCGACCTATTCTCGGCATTCATGAATGATCCGCGTCTGCTGCCGCCCCAATACCAAGCCATGGCGGCCAGAGCTTCCGATGACCCCATGGTCGCCGATGCCAAGGCTCGCGCCGTGGCCGACTATATTGCCGGCATGACCGACCGCTACGCCATGCGGGAACACCGCCGATTATTTTCGGTAGGCGAGCTTTAACGATGGCTCAACGCACCAATTTGAGCTGTCGCTTTACCGCTTTAGTCACAGCCGCCCCAGCCCGGTGCGAAGCTTTGCCGCTGGCCCGAAGGCCAGTTTTTGCACCCGCAACATCTTGAGTTCAAGGGGGAACCCGGTTATATTCGCTCGTTCGCCCAACAGATTTGGACACAAGCCGGGATGCGGTCGTGCGCCCCGGCTTTTTTGCCGGTGGCAATGCCCTGTGCACCGGTAATGGTGGAATTGCGAAACGTCTGTTTTTCAAGGAAAAAGTGATGGATCTACCCAGCCGACAAGGTCTTTACGACCCTGCCCACGAGCACGATGCCTGCGGTGTTGGTTTTGTTGCCCATATCAAGAACAAAAAAAGCCACACCATCGTTGAACAAGGTTTGGCCATCCTCAAAAACCTTGAGCACCGTGGCGCCACCGGTTACGACCCCAAGCTCGGTGATGGCGCCGGTATCTTGATCCAGTTGCCCGACGCTTTCCTGCGCGAAGAAACCAAAAAGCTGGGTATCAAGTTGCCCACCGTGGGCGACTACGCCTGCGGCATGATCTTCCTGCCCCAATCCGCCAACGGCCGCGCTGCCTGCGAATCCGCCATCGCCCGCATCGTCTGCGAAGAAGGCCAGATCTTCCTCGGCTGGCGCGACGTACCCCGCGACAACAGCGGCCTGGCTGAAGCGGCCAGAGACATCGAGCCCGTGGTGCGCCAGGTGTTCATCGCCCGGGGCGAAGCCACCAAGGACCAGGACGCCTTCGAGCGCAAGCTGTTCGTCATCCGCAAGCGGGTGGAACACGCCGTCGCCAAGTTGCAGATCACCGACAAGGGTATGTTCTACGTGCCCAGCCTGTCTTCCCGCACCATCGTCTACAAGGGCATGCTGCTTTCCTGGCAGGTGGGTGAATATTTCCTCGACCTCAAGGATGAGCGCCTGACCTCGGCCCTGGCCCTGGTGCACCAGCGCTTCTCCACCAACACCTTCCCCACCTGGGATCTGGCCCACCCTTTCCGCATGATCGCCCACAACGGCGAAATCAACACCGTGCGCGGCAACGTGAACTGGATGGCGGCCCGGCAGAAGGCCATGGCCTCCGACCTGTTCGGCGCTGACCTGGACAAGCTGTGGCCCCTGATCGATGCCGGCCAATCCGACTCCGCGTGTTTCGACAACGCCCTTGAACTGCTGGTGGCCGGCGGCTACCCCCTGGCCCACGCCATGATGCTGCTGATCCCCGAAGCCTGGGCCAGCAACACCCTGATGGACAACGAGCGTCGCGCTTTCTATGAATTCCACGCCGCCATCATGGAACCCTGGGACGGCCCCGCCGCCGTGGCTTTCACCGATGGCCGCCAGATCGGCGCCACCTTGGACCGCAACGGCCTGCGCCCTGCCCGCTATCTGGTCACCGAAGACGATATCGTCATGATGGCGTCGGAAATGGGCGTGCTCACCTTCCCCGAGAAGAAGATCGTCAAGAAGTGGCGTCTGCAGCCGGGCAAGATGTTCATGATCGACCTGGAACAGGGCCGTATCATCGACGACGCCGAGCTCAAGACCAAGATCGCCACTTCCGAGCCCTACGCCAAGTGGGTGGAGGAGTCCCGCATCTTCCTGTCCGACCTGCCCGCACCCAAGATCGGCCACGAGCACAAGGAATCCCTGCTGGATACCCAGCAGGCCTTCGGCTACACCCAGGAAGACATCAAGTTCATCCTCGAGCCCATGGCCAAGAACGGCGAGGAAGCCACCGGCTCCATGGGTAACGACAGCGCCCTGCCGGTGCTGTCCGCCAAGAACAAGCCCCTCTACAACTACTTCAAGCAGTTGTTCGCCCAGGTGACGAATCCCCCGATCGACCCGATCCGGGAAGAGATCGTCATGTCCCTCACCAGCTTTGTCGGCCCCAAGCCCAACCTGATGGGCATCACCAACGCCGAGGAAGGCCTCACGCCCCGCCTGGAGCTGGAACAACCCGTGCTGCTGGCCGATGACCTGGCCCGCCTGCGCAACTTGGACAAACTGACCAAGGGCAAGTTCAAATCCCTGGTGGTGAACATCGCCTATCCCGCCAGCCAAGGTACGGCAGGGATTGAGCCCGCCATTGAGCACATCTGCGCCGCCGCCGAGCAATCCGTAGCCGACGGTTACAACGTGCTGATCCTGTCCGACCGCAACGTGGACCGCCACCACGTGGCCATCCCTGCTTTGTTGGCCTGCGCCGCCGTTCATCACCACCTGACCAGGAAAGGCCTGCGCACCAGCACCGGCCTGGTGATCGATTCCGGTTCCGTGCGCGAAGTACACCATTTCGCCCTGCTGGCCGGCTACGGCGCCGAAGCCGTGTGCCCCTGGCTGGCCCTGGCAACCATTGCCGACGAATTTGGCAAGGATGCCAAAGACGCCCAGAAGAAATACGTCAAGGCCGTGGGCAAGGGGCTCAACAAGGTCATGTCCAAGATGGGCATCTCCACCTACCAGTCCTACTGCGGTTCCCAGATTTTCGAAGCCATTGGCCTCAACTCCGCCTTCGTCGCCAAGTACTTCACCGGCACCGCCACCCAGGTGGAAGGCATGGGCCTCAAGGAAGTGGCCGAGGAAGCCGTGCGCGTGCACCAAGCCGCCTTCTCCGCCGACCCCGTGCTCTCCAATGCCCTGGAAACCGGCGGCGAATACGCCTTCCGCATCCGCGGCGAAGAGCATATGTGGACGCCGGATTCCATCGCCAAATTGCAGCACGCGACCCGCTCCAACAAGTACGAGACCTACAAGGAATACGCCAAGCTCATCAACGACCAGAGCAAGCGCCACCTGACGCTGCGCGGCCTGTTCGAGCTGAAGGCGGCCGGTCCCGCCGTGCCCCTGGATGAAGTGGAATCCGCCAAGGACATCGTCAAGCGTTTCGCCACCGGAGCCATGTCCCTCGGCTCCATTTCCACCGAGGCCCATAGCACCCTGGCCATCGCCATGAACCGCATCGGCGGCAAGTCCAACACCGGCGAAGGCGGCGAAGACCCCATGCGCTTCAAGCCGGTGCAAAAAGGCCAGACCCTGGCGGACGTCATCGGCAAGAGCCGCATCGAGCGCGATCTTCCCCTGAAGGAAGGCGACTCCCTGCGTTCCGCCATCAAGCAAGTGGCCTCCGGCCGCTTCGGGGTGACCACGGAATACCTGGCCAACGCCGACCAGATCCAGATCAAGATGGCCCAGGGCGCCAAACCCGGCGAAGGCGGCCAGTTGCCCGGCCACAAGGTGTCCGAATACATCGGCTTCCTGCGCCACTCCGTGCCCGGCGTCGGGCTGATCTCGCCGCCGCCCCACCACGACATCTACTCCATCGAGGATCTGGCGCAACTGATCCACGACCTGAAGAACGCCAATCCCGCCGCCAGCGTGTCGGTCAAGCTGGTGTCGGAAGTGGGCGTGGGCACCGTGGCTGCCGGCGTTTCCAAGGCCAAGGCCGACCATGTGGTCATCGCCGGCCATGACGGCGGCACCGGCGCCTCGCCCCTGTCCTCCGTCAAGCACGCCGGCACTCCCTGGGAGCTTGGCCTGGCCGAAACCCAACAGACCCTGGTGCTCAACCGCCTGCGCGGCCGTATCCGCGTCCAGGCCGACGGCCAGATGAAGACCGGTCGCGACGTGGTGATCGGCGCCCTGCTCGGTGCCGACGAGTTCGGCTTCGCCACCGCACCGTTGGTGGTGGAAGGCTGCATCATGATGCGCAAGTGCCACCTCAACACCTGCCCCGTGGGTGTGGCCACCCAAGACCCGGAATTGCGCAAGCGTTTCTCCGGCCAGCCCGAACACGTGGTGAACTATTTCTTCTTCGTCGCCGAGGAAGTGCGTGAATTGATGGCGCAACTGGGTATCCGCACATTCAACGACCTGGTCGGTCGCGCCGACCTGCTCGACACCCGCGAGGGCATCAAGCATTGGAAGGCCCAGGGTCTCGATTTCAGCAAGATCTTCTACATGCCCCCCGCAGCCGAAGGCGTGGCCCGCAGTCACAACGAAGCCCAGGATCACGGCCTGGCCGGCGCCCTTGACCACAAGCTGGTCAAGGCAGCCAAACCCGCCCTAGACAACAAGGAAAAGGTGGTCATCGAAACCGCCATCACCAATGTCAACCGTACCTGCGGCACCATGCTCTCCCACGAAGTGGCGAAGCGCTACGGTCACGCCGGCCTGCCCGCCGACACCATCCACGTCAAACTCACCGGCATCGCCGGACAGAGCTTCGGCGCCTTCCTGGCCAAGGGCATCACCCTTGAACTCACCGGCGAAGGCAATGACTACGTGGGCAAGGGCCTTTCCGGCGGCCGCATCATCGTCAAACCCTCCAAGGACTTCCGCGGCGTGCCCTCGGAAAACATCATCGTCGGCAATACCGTGCTTTACGGCGCCACCGAAGGTGAGGTGTTCTTCCGCGGCGTGGCCGGCGAACGCTTCGCCGTGCGCAACTCCGGCGCCACCGCGATTGTGGAAGGCACCGGCGACCACGGCTGCGAATACATGACGGGCGGCACCGTCGTCGTACTGGGCCAGACCGGGCGCAACTTCGCCGCCGGCATGAGCGGCGGTATCGCCTACGTTTTGGACGAGGACGGCTTCTTTGGTCAACGCGCCAACCTATCCATGGTCAGCTTGGAAAAGGTTCTGCCTACCGGTGAGCAAGCGCTGGACACCTACCACTGCGAGCAGTCCGACGAAGCCTTGCTCAAGGCCTTGATCGCACAACACCTGAAGGAAAGCGGCAGCGAACGGGCCAAGGCCATCCTGGCCGACTGGGACAGCTACCGCGGTAAATTTGTCAAAGTGTTCCCCCACGAGTACCGTCGCGTGCTCAAGGATCGCGCGGAACAGCAGCAACTGGAGGCCGCATAAATGGGCAAGCCCACCGGATTTCTAGAATTCCAGCGTCAATCCGAGTCCTACGAACCCGTCGCGGTTCGGCTCAAGGACTACAAGGAATTCGTCCACCATCTTTCCGACGACCAGGCCAAGGTGCAGGGTGCGCGCTGCATGGATTGCGGCATTCCCTTCTGCAACAACGGTTGCCCGGTGAACAACATCATTCCCGACTGGAATGATCTGGTGTATCGCGGCAACTGGGAAGAAGCCATCAAGGTGCTGCACTCCACCAACAACTTCCCGGAGTTCACCAGCCGCATCTGCCCCGCCCCTTGCGAAGCCGCGTGCACCCTGAACATTCCCCAGACCCCGGTGGGCATCAAGTCCATCGAGCGGGCCATCATCGACAAGGCCGGGGAAAACGGCTGGGTGCTACCTCAACCCGCCGCCGTGAAGACCGGCAAGAAAGTCGCCGTGGTCGGCTCCGGCCCGGCCGGCCTGGCCGCTGCTCAGCAACTGGCCCGCGCCGGCCATGACGTGACCGTGTTCGAAAAGAACGAACGTATCGGCGGCCTGCTGCGCTACGGCATTCCCGACTTCAAGCTGGACAAGCGCCTGATTGACTGGCGTATGGCCCAGATGAAGGCGGAGGGCGTCACCTTCGTCACCAATACCATGGTGACCAACGCCAAGCTGCCCAAGGGTATCGTCAATGACGCAAAAAAGACCGTCACTCCCGATCAACTGAAGAAGCAGTTCGATGCCGTGGTGCTGTCCGGTGGCGCCGAGGCACCTCGCGATTTGCCGGCGCCCGGGCGTGAACTGGACGGCGTGCATTTCGCCCTGGAATTCCTGATTCCCCAAAACAAGGAAGTCCACGGCAGCAAGAAGAATCCCATCAACGTCAAGGGCAAGCATGTCCTCGTCATTGGCGGGGGCGACACCGGATCCGACTGTGTGGGCACCTCCAACCGCCATGGCGCGGCCAGTGTCACCCAGATCGAGCTCATGCCCCGCCCCCCGGAGCAAGAAAATGGCGCACTCACCTGGCCTTATTGGCCGCTGAAGCTGCGCACCTCGTCCTCCCACGAGGAAGGCGCCGAGCGTGACTGGTCCATCGGCACCAAGGCGTTCATCGGCGAAAACGGCAAGCTCAAGGCAGTGAAGGCTGTGCGCCTGGAATGGAAGGACGGCAAGATGTCCGAAGTGCCAGGTTCCGAATTCGAGATCAAGGCCGACTACGTCTTCCTGGCCATGGGCTTCCTCGGCCCGGTGGGCGGTGTCCTCGAAGCCTTCGGTGTGGAAAAGGATGCCCGGGGCAATGCCAAGGCCGATACCGAAAGCGCCAAGGCCTACGCCACCAACGTGCCCAAGGTATTCGCCGCAGGCGATATGCGGCGCGGCCAGTCACTGGTGGTGTGGGCGATCCGCGAAGGGCGCCAGGCTGCCCGTGCGGTGGATGAGTTCTTGATGGGTTCCACAACCTTGCCGCGCTGAGCGTCATCATCAACCCTTTTCGAAGGCGTGTCGGGGCTAAAATCCCGCCACGCCTTTTTCGTTAACGCAGCCGACACCGCCATGAATATGCCGCTCAACGTCGTGATCCTTGCCGCCGGCAAGGGCAAACGCATGCATTCCGACCTGCCCAAGGTGATGCACCCTGTCGCCGGGAAGCCGATGCTGGGCCATGTCATCGACACCGCACGCAGCCTGGGGGCGGTGCGAATTTGCGTGGTGTACGGCCACGGCGGCGAAACCGTGCGGGCGGCCTTTCCGGATACCGATCTTCATTGGGCCAAGCAGGAACCGCAACTGGGCACGGGGCACGCCGTGCTTCAGGCCCTGCCCCACCTCGACGCCAAGCTGCCCACCCTGGTGCTGTACGGCGACGTTCCCCTGACCCAGGCGGACACCCTGCGCAGGCTGATTGACACCGCAGGCAAGGACGCCATGGCGCTGCTCACAGTGGAAATGGGCAACCCCCACGGTTACGGCCGTATCGTCCGCCTCCATGGCCAGATCGTGCGCATTGTCGAAGAAAAGGACGCGGATGACGCGGAGAGGGCCATCCGGGAAGTGAATACCGGCATCCTCGTCGCGCCGACCCAGGCGCTGCAACGCTGGTTGCCCCAACTGGGCAACCGCAATGCCCAGGGCGAGTATTACCTGACGGATGCCATCGCCATGGCCGTGACGGATGGCCTGGAGGTGAAAGCGGCCCATCCGTCCCATGGTTGGGAGGTAGAAGGGGTCAACAGCAAGGCACAACTGGCAACCTTGGAACGCCTGCATCAAGGCAATATCGCCCGCCGCTTACTGGAGAATGGCGTGATGCTGGCCGACCCGGCACGCATCGATGTTCGTGGTGAGCTTCTTTGTGGCAACGACGTCAGCATCGATGTGAACTGCGTTTTCGAAGGCAAGGTTTCCCTGGGGGCAGGTGTTTCCGTCGGCCCCAACTGCGTATTGAAGGATGTATCGGTGGCGGACGGGACCCGCATCCATGCCTTCAGCCATCTCGAGCAAGCCAGCGTCGGCCCCCGCAGCAGCATCGGTCCCTACGCCCGGTTGCGGCCCGGCGCCGAGCTGGGGGAAGACGTGCACATCGGCAATTTCGTCGAGGTCAAGAACAGCATCATCGCCGCCCATTCCAAGGCCAATCACTTGGCCTACGTGGGCGACGCCACCATCGGCCAACGGGTGAATATCGGCGCTGGCACCATCACCTGCAACTATGACGGGGCGAACAAATTCCGCACCATCATCGAAGACGACGCCTTCATCGGCTCCGACACCCAGTTGGTGGCGCCTGTCACCGTCGGTCGCGGCGCAACTATCGGTGCCGGCACCACCCTGACCAAGGATGCCCCAGCCGGTCAGCTCACGGTTTCCCGCGCCAAACAGCTGTCCATCCCCAATTGGCAGCGCCCGGTAAAACAGAAAAACCCGTAATGCCGCTCATAATGCGGGTTTGCGGGTCTCTATAACTTTCGCTCGATTTACAGCTACCGACACCCTCCCTATGATGGCCTCCATTCCACGCGAATTCGGAGAGCCTCATGGGAAGCATGGGTGAAATAAAAAATAGCGGTCTGAAAACGCCGCCTTTGGTAATACCGCCACGGCCCGAAGTCGTCAGCATTCTGCTTGAAGAAAAAGAAAGCGAAACTCCGGACCTGCGCCGCGTTGCGCGGGCCATCATGGCGGATGTAGGCCTTTCCGGCGCCATGCTCAAAGCCGTTAACTCGCCGGCCTTCGCGCTGCGCCGCAAGGTATCCAGCATCGCCGCGGCCCTGGATCTGCTGGGCATGAACAATGTAACGACCTTGGCCACCGGCCTCATCCTGCGCCATGTGGGCGGTGAAGGGGCCCCTGGCATGGATCGTTTCTGGGACAGCGCGGAGAAGGTAGCCATTGCGGCCACCTATATCGCCGGCCGCCTGCGAGGCATCCCCAAAGATCAGGCCTATACCTACGGCCTGTTCCGTGATTGCGGCATACCCCTGCTGATACAACGCTACCCGGAATACAAGGAGTTACTGGCTCAGGCCAACCAGGCCGTAGGGCAGATTTTCACCGTCGTCGAGGACCGCGCCCTGGGCACCCATCATGCCGCCGTCGGTTATTTCCTGGCCCGCTCCTGGCATCTCTCCGAAGACCTGTGCCAAGCCATCTTGCTCCACCATGAAATCGGCGTATTTGAATCCGTTCCCCGCATCAGTGAAGGTGCGCTTAACCTGATCGGCATCGGACATATGGCCGAACACGTTCACCACCGGCTGTTACGCAGCGGGGTAGACGCGGAATGGGAAAAATTCGAGATGTCCACCTGCCGTCATTTCGGTCTGGACGGGGAAGAGTGCTTCGCCTTGCTTGACGATGCCCAGAGCTTTCTGGCTTCGTGACTATTCGGAACCGGCATCGCCCTTCGTCTGGGGCTGTACATCATCCCCTTTGGCCTCTTCGGTTTTAGCCATGGAACCCATGAAGTTCCATGCCCATAGCGCAGGATTCATGGCAGCGCTGGCGAAGGGATTGTCCTGCCCGTCGACACCTGGCGATTGGCTCATGGTACGCATGGCGTTAAGGGTCATTTTCTGCATTTCCAGGCCCTGGATGCTCATTTGCAGCATTTGCAGATTCATCTTCAGCCAGCCTTCCACGGCCTTCAGATCTGCTATGCGCTTGTCAAGTTCATCGGTATCCAGGGTCGGCGTCACCATCCCCGGCAGGGGCATCTTCAACCCGCCCCAGAACTGCTTGAGGAAATCCTGAGGGTCGGCATTGCTATTAAAGGGATTGGGTCCGCTCATGATCGCTCCTTCTGCTTGCGTTGCTTCATCTTACCCGGAATTAAAGCGCCTTTCGCGGACCGCGTCCTTTCATCGGACTATCGTTTGGCGATAGACTACAGGCTTGTCGTTTGTCATTCTGGTCGGGGGTAACATAGCGTGCTCAAGTTGTTGGTGGTCGAAGATCATGCACTGGTCCGCGAAGGTCTGTTGCAGACCCTCAAAAGCATAGAGAAGGACGTGCTGACCATGGGGGCCGAAGATGCCGACAACGCATTGAGGCTGCTCGAGCTGCATCCCGACATGGACTTGGTCGTGCTCGACATCATGCTACCCGGCCTGACAGGCATGTCCTTCCTCAGTGTCTTGCGCAAGCGTTTTCCTGACGTTCCCGTGGTCATTCTCTCGGCCCTGGACGACCCGGAAACCGTCAAGCGCGCCCTCAAGGGCGGAGCATCAGGCTTTGTGCCCAAAGCCAGCACCAGCGAATCCATGCTTGACGCACTGCGACTCGTCCTTGCGGGTGAGATTTACCTGCCACCCAAATACCATGAGGGTGCGGCAACAAAAACCAAAGGCCGCAGCGCCGCCGAGCGATTCAGTCTGACACCGGGCCAGGCCAGGGTGCTGGATTTGTTGACCGAAGGCAAGACCAACCGCCAGATTGCCGAACTTCTGGGCGTCACGGAGGGCACCGTGAAGATCCACGTATCCGCCATTTTCAAAGCCCTCAGCGTCACCAATCGGTCCCAGGCCTTGTTGGCGGTCAGCAAACAAAAACACCGGGGCTGAACAGGCGCGCCGCCGCCCGTTTATTCGTCCAGCAAGGAGCGCAGCAGCGCCCGTAGGCGTGCCGGCTTCAGCGGTTTGCTCAGTTGCCCCGCGATCCTGATGTCCTTCGCCCCGTCGGTAGCCAATGCGGATTCCGGCAAGCTACCCAGCACGACCAGGGGCAGCCCTTTCAGAGTCGCCCCATTCCCCTGCCGAAATAGAATCTCGCACAAGCCATCGTCGCAAACCACCAGGTCCGGCGGCTCGGCCAACAGGATGCTGCATAGGATGTCCTGGTTCATGGCCTCCGACACCCGATATCCCCATCCCCTGAGCAAGGCGGCCAGGCTGTTGCAGGTAGGCGCATCGTTGATCGCCAGCAACACCCGGGCACCGGAGGCCTGCTCGTCATCACCTTCCTTGGGCTCGGGCGCCGCCGCTCTCGGCAGCGTAACGGAAAACACGGTGCCCTTGCCCAGTCGACTGCGCACGGTCACGGGGTGATCCAGGGCCCGAGCCAATCGGTCCACGATGGAAAGTCCCAGTCCCAGCCCCTTGTTGGCATCCCGTTCCGGGTTATGCACTTGATAGAACTCCTGAAAAAGACTGGGGAGATGCTCGGGAGCAACGCCGATGCCGGTGTCCCAGACCTCGATACGCACCATGCCGGCGCTACGCCTGACGCCTACCAGCACCGTTCCCTTGCGGGTGTAGCGCACCGCATTGCCGATCAGGTTGGTGATGATGCGGGACAGGTACTGAGGGTCGCTTTCCCCCCACAGGCTGGTGGGCGCCACGGCCAGGCGTAGACTCTTGGCATCGGCGCTGCGCTGGTGGTTCAGGGCCGCCGCTTCCAGCAAGGGTTGCAAAGCCACTGCTTGGCGATTCGGTTTGAGCTCGGACACATCCAGACGGGATACGTCCAGCAAGGCGGCCAACAACTCGCCCAGAGAGCCCACAGCCGTGTTGATCTGGCGCGACAAGCGGCGCAGGGCCGTGGTGGTGACCCGACTATCCAATTCCGCGGCGAATAGGTTGAGGGCATGGAGCGGCTGGCGCAAATCGTGGCTTGCCGCAGCGAGGAAGCGGGTCTTCGCCCTGTTGGCACGCTCGGCCTCATCCCGCTGACTTTGCAATTCGAGATTGGTCGCCTCGATGCGCGCCTGGTCGAGGATCCGCTGGGTGACATCGATTTCGATCACCACCAACCTCGGCGTACGGGCGTCGCTCTTGAGGGGCATCATCACCATCTCCACATGGCGCACTTCCCCTTCCTTGGTCAGGATGGGCACCACGCTGCGTTCCCCCGGCCAGCTCGATTCCATCAGTTGTTGCCGTCGGGCCAGTTGCCGCGGCCGCTCTTCCGGCGGGATCAGCAACAGGGTATCCGGCAGGGCCATCAGTTGCTCCAAGGCATATCCATGGATATGCACCGCCGCCTCATTGGCAAAGACGACGCGGCCGTCCAGCAGGATCATCATGCCCACGCCCGCATCGGATTGGGCTTGCAGCAGGGCGCTGGCAAAATCGTATTGTTTTCGCAGTTCGGCTTCGCTACTGGCCAAGGCGGCGGCGGATCGATTGCTGGCGGCCTCAAGGGTGATGGCCATGGCATTGATGCCATCCTCCAGGGCTTGCAGGGTGCGCGCGTGATGGGGTTGCACCCGGGTGGTCAGCAGTCCCTCGCGGATACGGCGCACCGCTTCTTCCAACGCCACCACCGGCTCGGTGATGTCCTTGCCCAGTCGTCGCGCCAGCAAGGACGTGGCAAGCAGCATGACCAGCACCGAAAGCAAGCTCACCACCAGGATTTCGCGTTTTCGTGCCGAGACCCGCTTGCGGCTGATTTCGATGGTCAGGCTGCCCAATTCCAGGGGGCGCATGGCGCCGCCTTCCCCATCGGCGTAGAAAGGATCGTCCAGGGCGAAACCGGGCTGCACCACCTTGACATGGAAGAACAGTATTTCGCCATCTGCGCTTTGGCTTTGCCAGCCGTCCGGCAGGGGCAGCGGATCTTCATAACTGTGGCGGACCCCAGCGGATGCCAGCAGCTTGCCGCTACGGTCGAAAAAGGAGATTGCGGAAACATCCGCCTCCTTGGACGCCGCCTGAACCAGACGTCCCAGTTCCTGCGTGTTGCCCGAGAACATGCCGTACACCGTTGCCGGCGCCAATTGCCGGGCCATGGTGCTGCCTCGTTGAATCAGGGCGCTTTCCACATCGCCGTAGCGAAGCAAGGTGAAATAGGACACCAGCGCCAAAGCGATCACCGTCATCGGCGCCAAGGCGATCAGCAATACCCGCTGACGTATCCCCAGATTTTTCAAAAGCCCCCTCCCCCTTCAATCCCGGAGATTTTCCGGCGTGGATGTCGTTTGGGCAAGGCCCGTAGGGATTTATCCGCCGCGATAATGCGTCGGGTCGGGAATACCGGCAGCGGCGAAACCCTCCTGTCGCAAGCGACAGGAATCGCAAACCCCGCAGGCCCGGCCTTGGTCATCAGCTTGGTAGCAGGACACCGTCAAGCCGTAATCCACTCCCAGACGATGGCCCTCGCGGATGATATCGGCCTTGCTCATACGCATCAGCGGCGCATGCAAGGTGAGTTTCCGCCCCTCCACCGCCGCCTTCGTAGCCAGGTTGGCCATGGTCTCGAAGGCCTGGATGAACTCCGGACGGCAATCGGGATAGCCCGAATAGTCCACTGCATTGACGCCGACGAAGATGTCATCGGCATTCATCACCTCGGCCCAGGCCATGGCCAGGGACAGCATGATGGTATTGCGCGCCGGCACATAGGTGACAGGTATCCCCGGTTGCACGCCGTCCACCGGTACGTCGATGGACGCGTCGGTCAGGGCGGACCCGCCGAACTGGTTTATATCCAAGTGCAGCACCCGGTGCTGTTTCGCCCCCAGGGCCGAGGCCACCCGCTTGGCGGCCTCCAACTCCACGACATGGCGTTGGCCGTATTCCACCGACAGGCAATAACAATCGAAACCCTGCTCCTTGGCCATGGCCACCACCGTGGCCGAATCGAGGCCGCCGGAAAGCAACACCACCGCGGGTTTGCGTGAAGGGAGGGTCATGTCATCTTCCTTGTGTGTTGCCCCAGAGCACCTTGTGCAACTGGAGCTGGAATCGCACGGGCAAGCGGTCCCGCAGTATCCACTGGGCCAGATCCGCCGGCGCCAGCACGCCTTGTACGGGGGAGAACAGGACAGCGCAACGGCGGGCCAGGTCATGCCGGGTCAGCGCATCCACCGCCCAACGGTAATCCGCTTCCGAAGCCAGCACCAGCTTGAGTTCGTCCCGGGATGTGAGATGGTCCAGGTTGCTCCACAAGTTCTTCTCCGTCTCTCCCGAACCCGGCGCCTTCAAGTCGACGATGCGTGAAACCCGCGGATCAACACCGCTGATGTCCAGGGCGCCGCTAGTTTCCAGGGATACGGAATAGCCCGCATCGCACAGGGCGGTAAGCAAGGGCAGGCAATGCTTCTGCGCCAGGGGCTCGCCGCCGGTGACGCAGACGACGGGACAGCCGAAGGACGCAACCCGCTCCAGCACATCCCCTATCGCCATAGCCTCGCCGCCGGTGAAGGCGTAGGCGGTATCGCACCAAGTGCAGCGCAGCGGACAGCCGGTCAGGCGCACGAACACCGTGGGCAGGCCCACCCGGCTGGACTCCCCTTGCAAGGAGTGAAATATCTCGCTGATGCGCAACTTGGCACCAAGGTCTGGAATAGCGGTCATGGGGATGGCGTAAAAAGGGCCGCAGATGCGGCCCCGGAAGTTTATTTCTTTTTGGTCCCTGGGCGGGATCGTTTGGCGGCATCGCTGCCGGGATACTTGACCACCAAGGCCTCCCACACCTTGCGGGCCCCGGCTTTGTCGCCCATAGCCTCCAGGGCGGTAATCTGTTCGGCCATGGCGTCGGCAGCACGGGGATCCGCCGGCCAGGTGGCCGCCACCTTGCCGTACAGCTCTTCGGCCCTGGCATAGTCACGCAACTGCATGGCCGCATAACCAGCCCAGAAATGGGCGCTGGGCTGCTGGGCGCTGGCGGGGTAGTTCTTAATGAAAGTGCTGAAGCCGGCCAGGGCGTCCTTGAAGCGGGACCCCTTGAGGGCCATCAGCGCCATCTCGTAATCCTTGCCCTCGTTGGCGGGATCGGCCGCCTTGGCCGCACCGGCCCCGGCGGCATCCCCTGCTGCCGCAGGATCATCCTTGGGTGCAGCCGCCTGCTCGAAGCGACGCAGGCGGTTGTCCAGGTCCAGATAAAAATCCTTCTGCCGCTTCTGGGTGGCATCCAGGTTGTAGCTGAGTTCCTCAAGCTGCCCCCTTACCTTGGCCAATTCGGCTTTGAGGGTTTCGATCTGGTTGGCGAAATCCAGCTGATTGCGCCCCGCCTCGTCCAGACGCTGGCCCAGGGCATTGATCTGGCTTTGCAGGCCTTCGATGCGCTGCCGCGCGACATCGTCATCGAACAAGCCGGCCTGGGCGGAGAATGCCCAGCAAGCCAGCACTGCCGGAAGGAGGCGCTTCATGCCTTAGAACTCGCCGGAGTAGAGCATGTCGCCGCGGCGGTTCTGGGCCCAGCAAGCCTCGGTCTGCTCTTCACAGCGGGGCTTTTCCTCACCCAGGCTGACGGATTCCACTTGATCTTCCCGTGCGCCCAGCAGCAGCAAGGCCTTCTTCACGGCCTCGGCCCGCTTCTGGCCCAGGGCCAGGTTGTATTCCCGGCTGCCGCGCTCATCGGCATTGCCCTGGATCAACATCTTCATCTTGGGATTGGCCACCAGGAACTTGGCGTGGGTCTCGATCAGGGTGCGGTACTCATCCTTCACCACAAAGCTGTCGTAATCAAAGAAGACTTCCCGCTTCGACAGGGGGCTACGGGGATCCTTGAGGGCGGCGATGCTCATGGGGTCGAAGGCGCCGGCCACGGGCTTGGTCTGGCCCGCCGCGTTGGGGTTGCGGTCTTCCACGCCCGACGGGCGTTGTTCGGGAGCGGGCGGCTGGCTGCTACAAGCAGCCAGTACGGCGGCAATGGCCGCCAAAGAGGACAAAGCGCGGAAGGGCAGGACGGGACGCATGGAAATCTCCGGAAAAGGGAAAGGTGGACGTTATTGGACGAAAGGACCCCAGGTGGGTTCCCGAATATCTGCTGCTTGCACCGATAAACGTTGTTTGACCCGGCCGTCGCTGGAAACGGCGGCCAACACGCCGCGTCCGCCGACTTCGGTGGCGTAGAGAATCATGCGGCCATTGGGGGCGAAGGAAGGCGACTCGTCTTTTGCCGAGTCGGTCAGAATCTGCGTCTGCTTGGTTGCCAAATCCATCAGGGAAAGCTGGAAACGACCACCATCGCGGGAAACGAAAGCCATGCTCTTGCCGTCCGGCGAGAGGCGGGGCGTCACGTTGTAGCTGCCGCCGAAGGTGACCCGCTGGGTTTCGCCGCCGCTGGCGGCAGTGCGGTAGATCTGCGGGCTGCCGCCCCGGTCGGAAGTGAAATAGATCCACTGGCCGTCGGGAGAAAACTGGGGTTCGGTATCGATGCCTGCCGATGCGGCGATACGGGTGGCGCCGCTGCCATCGGCGTTCACCAGATAAAGCTGGGAGTTGCCGTCCTTGGTCAGCACCACCGCCAGCCGCTTGCCATCGGGGGACCAGGCCGGGGCCGAATTGGAACCCTTGAAATTGGCGGCGACATGGCGCCGCCCTGTCACCAAGTCGTGGACATAGACCACGGGTTTCTTGGATTCGAAAGACACATAGGCTAGCTTGCCGCCGTCGGGGGACCAGGTGGGGGAGATGATGGGCTCCCGGGAAGCCAGGGCGGTTTGGGGGTTGGCGCCGTCGGCATCGGCAATCTGCAATTCGAAGCGGCCGGTGCTCTTCACCACGTAGGCGATACGGGTGGAGAACACGCCTTTTTCCCCGGTCAGCTTTTCATAGATGGCATCCGCCACCCGATGGGCCGTGGCCCGCAATTGGTAGGGGGCGGAGGTATGGGCAAAGCCGCCGGTGGTCAACAGCGCCTGTTTCGGCACGTCGTGTAGACGGAAGCGAGTGTCGTAACGTCCCTCGGCCAGGGGAACCACGCTGCCGGCCACCAGGGCATCGGCGCCTTTGGCACGCCAGTCGCCATAACTCACCATGGCGCTTTCGCCGATGGGCGCGGTGCCCGGATCCACCATGCGGAACAGGCCGGAACGCTCCAGATCGGCCCGCACCACAGACACCAGGGCCTGGGAAACGATGCGCTCACCGTCGAAATTGGCCACGGCAAGGGGGATGCGGCTGGCCCCCGCCCCGGTGATTTCAATGGAAAGCTGGGCCTGGGAGAGGCAGGCGAATCCGGCGAAAAGGCTGGCAGTCAGGAATTTTGTGAATTTCATGGGGCGCGATTATA
>RXJP01000021.1:16896-41524 GCA_003963315.1 Rhodocyclaceae bacterium
CTGAAGGGGGGGAGGGGAACTACTCATCCAAAGGACGGAACTTGAGTTCCAGGTCTCGGCTGAAAATCTCTCCCCGCTCGGGCTTGGGCAGGGGGCTGGACTTGAGGATGGCGCGCTCGGTGGCGGCATCCCAGGCAGAGTTTCCGGAGGATTTTCTCAGTTTGACGGAAAGGACCTCCCCGGAAGGCAGCAAGGTCACATCAAACACAGCTTCGGGATTGCCCTTGATATCAGGGGGCATCACGATGTTGCCGCGGATTTTGCCGCGAATGCGGCCCGCGTAATCCGCCACTGCTTTTGCGTTGGCCGCGGCGGCCTGGCTGGCCTTGGCCTGGGCAAGTTCCTTGTCCAAGGCCGATTTAACGTCGTTGGTCTTGTTGCGGTTGGTAATCTGGTCGAATTCCTTGTTGAGCTTGTCGAGCAGATTGTCTTTTTTGGGTTCCGGTTTTGGCTCGGGCTTGGGCTCGGGTTTCACCTTGTCCTTGACGGTGATCTCAGGCTTGGGGGCGGGCTTGGGTTCCACCTTGGGCTCGATTTTGGGCTCGGGCTTCGGTTCTACCTTGGCTGCCGGCTTGGGCGGCGGCGCAGGCTCCGGGGCAGCCTCGGGAACAGGCGGCGCGGGTTTGAGCGCAGGCCCCGCCCGCACCAGGTCCACCGACACCGCCTCGGGTTTTTGCGTCTGCCATCGGATGCCATAAATCAGGAAACCCAGCAGCACAACATGGACCACCACCGCCATGACCAGGGCGGCCCGTTTGCCCGGCGCCTCCTGGGGCGCCAGGGGCATTTCCATGGCCAGGCTCATTCCTTAACGTCCGCCCGGGGTTGCACCAGCAAGCCTATCTTGCCCACTTGCTGTCGTTGCAGTTCATCCATCACGCTCAGCACGGCTTCATAGCGCACATTCTTGTCCCCGGCGATCAGCACCGCCTGCTGGGGATTGGCCTCCTGGGCAGCCTTGAGCCGTGCGGCCAGATCGCTGCGGGACAGGGTCACTTCGCTGCCGGTCTTGGAACGGTCGCGCAGGGCCAGGGTCTTGTCGGCGCGAATGATGACTTCCAGGGGCGCCACCGGCGGCTGGCTGCTCTTGCCCACGCTGGGCAGGTCCACACTGCTGGGCTGGATCATGGGCGCAGTGACCATGAAGATCACCAACAACACCAGCATGACATCAATGTAGGGGACCACATTGATGTCGTTCATGAGGCGTCTTTGACGACGGGCCATGACCTTACCTCAACTGCCGTTGCAGGATGTTGGAGAACTCTTCCATGAAGCTCTCGAAACGCACGGCCAAGCGGTCCACGTCATGGGCAAATCGGTTGTAGGCAATCACCGCAGGAATCGCGGCGAAGAGGCCGATGGCCGTTGCCACCAAGGCCTCGGCGATGCCTGGGGCCACCGACGAGAGGGTCGCGGAAGACACATTGGCCAAGCCGCGAAAAGCATGCATGATGCCCCATACCGTGCCAAACAGGCCCACATAGGGAGACACCGAACCCACGGAAGCCAGGAAGGACAGGTGGGCCTCCAGATCATCCAGTTCACGCTGGTAGGTGGCTCGCATGGCGCGCCGAATGCCGTCCACCACGGTGCCAGGGTCCAGGCTTTTTTGTCCGCGCAGCTTGGTGAACTCCCGATAGCCTGATTCGAAGATGCGCTCCAGGGCGCCGGTGCTATGGCGATCGTTGATGGCGCTCTGATAGAGGTTGTTGAGGTCGCCGCCGCTCCAGAAATCCTTCTCGAATTGCTCGGTACGGCCGCGGGCTTCGCCGATGGCGAACCATTTGCGGAATATCCAGTACCAGGACATGACGGACACCCCCAGCAGCAGCGTCATCACCAGCTTGACGGCAAAACTGGCCTGAAGGAAGAGATCGATGATGGAAAGGTCCTGGGTTAGATTCATGGATTTACCTTGGCTGATGCAGCAAAAACGTTTTTGAATTTTTCGTGGAGTTCCCGGGGCATGGCCGTCGCCTTGCCCTTGCCGGTGTCGAGACAGACCACCTTGACCGAAGCTTCCAGCAATACTGCCTCACCCCTCAATACCCGCTGGCCGAACACCACTTGGGCACGGCCCAGGGTTTCGATGCGGGAAGCCACGATAAGTTCATCATCAAGTTTGGCCGGCAGCAGATATTCTGCATGGACCGAACGCACGGCGAAGGCCAATCCCGTTTCCCGGGCAATGCTTTCCTGGCTATAGCCGAGGCTGCGCAAAAACTCGGTACGGCCCCGTTCCAGGAAGCGCAGGTAGTTGGCGTAATACACGATGCCGGCGGCGTCGGTGTCCTCATAATAGACACGAACAGGCAGAATGGCGTCTTGGGCAGATACGGTCATGGACTGCGATTCTACCCGCCTGGCCAGCCACCGTCCCTCACGGTAAGCTACCGCCATTATTCAGGAGATCGCCTTGCCGAAGCCCATCGAATCTCCCCCATCACCCCGGGTCACGCTGATCATGACGGTCAGGGAACGCCACCAGCCGACACTCTCGGCCATCGAGAGCGTCCTCTCCAACACCGTCATGCCCTTCCGCATGATCTATGCCGATGTGCAGTCGCCCCCGTGGTTGAGCTTGGCCCTGACCGAGCTGGGGCAGCGACATGGCATTGAGGTGGTGAGATTCGACCAACACCGATGGCCACAGCAAGTGCGTAAAGCCCTGGTAGCCCAGGTGGAGACCGAATACGTCGTATTTCTGGACAATGACCTGCTGGTTTATCCGGGCTGGCTGGAAAACCTGGTGGCCTGCGCCGACCAGACCGGCGCGGGTCTGGTCGGCCCCCTTTACCTCTGGGGTGACGGCCAGTCCAAGCCGGTGGTGCACATGGCGGGCGGTGTTCTGGAAGAAACCCCTATAGGCGCCAGCCGACTCCTGGTGGATCGCCACCAGGAACAGAATGCCGACCTGGATCAAGTGGCAGACCGGCTGGAACGCCGCCCCTGCGATTTCCTCGAGTTCCATTGCATGCTCTTCCGCCGGGAACTGGCCCAGGACCCGGAAATGTTCGACGCAGACATCTGCGCAGTGCACGAGCACATCGATACCGCCTTGCTCGCCCGACGCAAGGGCTATGGCATCTATCTGGAACCCACGGCCCGAGTCCTCTACCGGGCCTTCATATCCACCACCGTCGAGGATCTGCCGCTGATGCGTCAGCGCTGGGCGTCTTCCGCAGTGGAATCCTCCATCGCCGCCTTCTGCGCGAAATGGAATGTGCTGCCCGACGACCGCTCCTTCGGCGAACTGCGCAAGTACACCCGGAACATCCTTGCCCGCAACGACCCGTTGCGCCCCATATCCGTGCTGGCGGATTTGAATCTTCCCCTGCGCATGGCCGAACTGAGCCAGACCCGTGCCGGATTGTTCGATCTGGCCCAAGCCCGGGGCTATGGTCCATCCGAGCTGGCACTCCTGAACGAAGCCTGCGCCCTGGCTAGTCGCCTGCTGGATGGCGGCTTCCGCCCCTGCGGCCGCCCCTTCGTCAATCACCTCATCGGCACCGCCTGCGTCCTGGTGCGTTACGACCTGCGCATCGAAACCGTGGTGGCCGGCCTGCTCCACGCCGCCTACACCCACGGCCGCATCACCGGCAGCAACGACGACCGGGCGGAAATCGCCCGCATGTTGGGCGGTGCGGGTAGCCCGATTGAGCGGCGGGTACGTGCCTATACAGAGCATCGATGGGATGCCCTGGAGGGCGGGCAAACGCTCACGGTGGACCAGGCGGAGCTCGCCATCATCGAAGCCGCGAATGAAATCGACATGCGCTACAGCGGGGAATATGAGTACTCCGGCAGGCCCGCCGAATTGTCAGCAAACCGAGCCCAGGCCCTGGCACGGGTTTGCACGACGATAGGTGTCGGTGGAATGGCGCAGACCTTGGACCTGGCCTTGCGCCAGGTCCGCCCCGTGGCGACAGGCGTGGCGACGGGCATCCATGTCAGTTATAGGTTGGACGCCGAGGGACGCCCGCAATCCTTGCACCGGTGACACAAAAGGAACAGGAACAGCCCGCTAACTTTCCCGATCGCGCTGGAACTCCAGCTCGTAGACCCATCGTCGCCGCACCTTGCCGCCAATGATGCGCACCGCGTCGTCGCCGGGCACGGCCACGGTGACACTGGCACGCTCGGCTTCCTGGGGCGCCACTGCCAGGACCGCCCGCCGCACTTCCTCGTACAGGGAAACCCGCAAGGGCATATCCAATCGGGGTGCGGCCAGCAGCCTCATCAAGTCGTACTTGATATGAAGGTAGAAGCCGTTGATCTGGTGCCCCAGCCATTTCCCGTCGCTCCCTCTGAACTGCATGCGCAACGCATCGTCATGGACCAGCGCCGTCAGCAGCGCGCCGGGGAAGGTGGCCAGGGTGCAGCCGCCGTAGCGCTCCAGGCGGGAATACAGGTCATCGTCCTCGCTGGACCAGCCGCGCAGCACCTCGTCATACCCGCCCTGGCGCTCGAAATCCTGTTTCGCCACCAGGCAGGTGCCATAGGTATCGGCCTGGGTCGGGGCGGCTCGCAGATACCGTCCTGGCGCCAACGCTGGTTGGATGTAATTGCCGAAGGCGGGAGGCAGGCGCACATCGGCATCCACGAACATCAGCCAAGGCTGCCGTGCAACGGCGGCGCCCAGGTTGCGCGCCCGGCCCGCCTTGAATTCGGGCGCATTGCTTTCCCGCACCACCCGCACTGTCGGAAAGTTCTCCGCTACCCAGGCGGCGGCGCCCTGCGGACAATCGTAGTCAACGACGATGACCTCGTGTTCCCCTCCCTGGGCCGCCAGCAGGGGCAGGGTCTCCTTCAGGTGCGCAAGGCGTCCCTTGCAGGTGGTGATGAAACTAATGCCCGGCACGGCGTATCAGTGGAACAGATGGTCGATCAATCGAGAACGCAACGGCATGCCGCGCATCTCGTCCCCTCCTGTTGGCCAGCAGAATCAACCCGCATGCCCCTCGGCTAACCGGCCGGCCAAAGTCATCAAGCCATTCTTCAGCAAATCCACCGCTTCCATGCTTCGACCCAAGATGCAGAGCTTGTCTGCCATATCCACCACATCGGCGACCTGGGTCGGCTTCAACAAGGGCGCATCGTGCCATTCGGAAGCCGCCTTGTATCGCTCGAACTCACGTAAGCCCGGTCCCAGGTACCAAACCATATGGGGTTTCACCCGCCCCAGGAATTGGAGAATCCGGGTTTGCGCCGTGACCGGTGCCGACTGGATCACCGTGCCCATGACGGTCACTTCGCCGCGATGGTGCTGGGCAAGGTTCCAATCTTCGCTCAGTGGAACGAAATCCCCCGCCAGACAATAATTCAGGGCATCTTGATCCAAGGCGGAAAACCGCCGGCTTGCATCCCCGTCGGTCAACGCAGCAATGCAGCGTTCTCCCAGGGAGTCTTCCCGCCATCGGGGCAGATTCATCACCTGCACCCCGGCATTGACGTAGGCGCCGGGAGGAAGACCGATCCGGTGGCCCATGGCGGCATGGGCCACATCGAGCACGGCGGCCACCGCACAGGCCCCCATATCCATCGTTGCCAACGCCCCGATATCCCCCAGGACCAGCGTATCGGAATCCAGATAGACCACCCGCTCCAGGTCGGCCGGCAACAGGCGCGGTAACAGCAGGCGGGCGTAAATCATGGATGACGTCAAATGCTCGGCTTGGGGTAAGTCATCCAACCCCTGCGACGTCAGCTCGATGTAATCGAGGGTCGCTCCGTAACGCCGGGCGGTGCGCATCAAACGCTCCCGATCCTGTTGCGACACGTCCCGCACCAGGCAGTACACGTGGACCGTTCGTCCCGGATTGTTATGCAGCAAAGAGGTCAAGGAGACGCCTGTCAGGAAAGCATAGGCGCCATCGAAACAATAGGCCACGGTAAGCACGGGATCGGCCCGGCTTGCCAGTTCAGTTGCCATTGTCGTCGAACAGGGAGGGGATGCCCTGGGGGTTGTCCAAACCGAAATGGCGCCAGATGCTGGCGGTGGCCATGCGGCCGCGGGGGGTGCGTTGCAGGTAACCCTGCTGGATCAGATAGGGCTCCAGCACATCCTCGATGGTGTCCCGGGCTTCGCCGATGGCGGCGGCCAGGTTGTCCACCCCCACCGGGCCGCCGCCGAATTTTTCCAGCATGGCGCTGAGCAGCTTGCGGTCCATGATGTCCAGCCCCAGGTGGTCCACGTCGAGCATGGTCAGGGCCGCGTCGGCCACGTCCCGGGTGATGTGGCCGTCGGCCTTCACTTCGGCGAAATCACGTACCCGGCGCAGCAGGCGGTTGGCGATGCGGGGCGTACCGCGGGAACGCTTGGCGATTTCCATGGCGCCGTCGTCCACGATGGCGCAATTGAGCAGTTGCGACGAGCGGCGGACGATGTGGGCCAACTCATCCGGCGTATAGAACTCCAGCCGCGCGACGATGCCGAAACGGTCGCGCAGCGGATTGGTGAGCATGCCGGCGCGGGTGGTGGCGCCCACCAGGGTGAAGGGTGGCAAATCCAGCTTGACCGAGCGGGCTGCCGGGCCTTCGCCGATCATGATGTCGATCTGGAAGTCTTCGAGGGCCGGGTAGAGGATTTCCTCCACCACCGGGCTCAGGCGATGGATCTCGTCGATGAACAACACATCGTGGGGTTCGAGGTTGGTGAGGATCGCCGCCAGGTCGCCAGCCCGCTCCAGCACCGGGCCGGAGGTCTGGCGCAGGTTGACGCCCATTTCGTGGGCGACGATGTGGGCCAGGGTCGTTTTGCCCAGACCGGGCGGGCCGAACAGCAACACATGATCCAGGGCCTCGCCGCGCTTCCTCGCCGCCTCGATGAAAATTTCCAACTGGCCGCGAATCTTTTGCTGGCCCACGTACTCGGCCAGTTTCTTCGGCCGTAGCGCCCGCTCCAGCGCTTCCTCCTGGGTGGAGGCCTTGCCGGCGGAGATCAGCCGCTCCGTCTCGGGCTCGGCGAAGGCGGCACTCAGTTTGTCGGTTTGAACGCTCATGGGCGGAGTTTACTTCAGGCCTTGGACAACAACTTGAGGGCCTGGCGGATGCCATCGGACACCGCCGTGCCCGCCGGCAGCGCCTTCATCGCCGACAGGGCTTCGCGCTCGTTGTAGCCCAGGGCCAGCAGGGCGTTGAGGATGTCGCTGGCGGCATCGGGTACCGCCGTCACACCGAGCGAGGCCGCGCCGACGCCGCCCTTGGGCAGCTTGTCCTTCAATTCCAGCAGCAGACGTTCGGCGGTCTTCTTGCCGATGCCGGGAATCTTCACCAGCCGCCCCACTTCCTGCATGGCCACCGCCTGGGCCAGTTCCGTCACGGACAAACCGGACAACACGGAAAGCGCCGTGCGGGCGCCGATACCGGAAATCTTCAGCAACTGGCGAAAGGCCGCCCGCTCCCCGTCGGAAAGGAAACCGTAGAGGAAGTGTCCATCCTCCCGCACCGCCAGATGGGTATGCAGGCTCACCTTGTCGCCCACGTTGGGCAGGTTGTAGAAGGTGCTCATGGGCACGTCCACCTCGTAGCCGATGCCGTGCACATCCACCACGATGAGGGGCGGGTTCTTTTCCAGCAGCACCCCGGTTAAGCGACCGATCATGAAAATTCCTTATGCAAAAAACAAGGCCGCCGCCAGCAGCAGGCCGAAGAGATGGGCCGCCGCGATGGTGGCCTGGATGGCGGGCCGCAGCGCGGCAGGCTGTTCGGCCTGCGCCGCAAGCTGCCGGTAGGCCTGGATGGCGGGTAACAAGGCCAACAGGGACGCCAAGGCCCAGGGCGTGAAGACGCCCATTATCACCGCTGCGACGACGATCAGGGCCGCCAAGGCAGTGATGACGGCATACCCCGCCACGGCCCGGGTGCGCCCGAGGCGGACCACCACGGTGCGCTTGCCGGCGGCGGCGTCCGCCGTGGCATCGGGGAATTGGTTGATATAGAGCAGGTTGGCCACCATGAGGCCGTAGGCCAGTCCGGCGTAGAACGGCCGGGGAGCCCAAGCCGCGCCCTGAACCATGGCCGCCCCCACCACGACCAGGCTCCAGCCCAGGGCGACGGCAAGTTCCCCCATGCCCCGCGCCGCCAGGCGCAGGGGTGGCGCGGAGTAGGCCCAGCCCAACAACAACCCGGCCAGGCCGATCCAGAACAACCCGTTGCCAACCTTGGCCATCAACCAGAACCCAGCGGGCACCACGCTGAGCAGCAGGCCGTAACCCAGAAGGGCGATGCTGCGCGGGGACAGTACCCCGTTCTGGATGAAGCGGCTGCCGCCGGTGAAGGGGAACAGACGCTCGGTGTTGAGGGCGTCGGTGTCCATGTCGTGGAAGTCATTGACCACATTGGCACCGGCATGGGCCGCCAGGGCGAAGATCAGGGTTACCGCAGCGGTCAGGGCATTGAAGCCCGGCGCGCACGCAAAACCCAGCAACACGCCCACCCAGGTCACGGAGAGGAAAGCCGGACGGGTGGCCAGGAAAAACCGGGGCAGCGCGCTCGGCAACTGTTCCCGACTGGGCTCCATGGGCAGGGCCTGATTCATCCGCGGGCTTCCTTGTCCACGCCGCACAATTCGCCGACCCGACGTACCAGGTTGGCCACCACGGCCTGTTGATCGAAGGCCGCATACTTTTTGGCGAAGGCGCGGGCGTTTTCCGTAAAGGCCGGGTTGTCCAACACCTGGCGTACCAGGGTCGTGAAGTCCTGGGGCGGCTGCTCGGGATTGATGACCAGGCCGGCCCCCATGCCCTCCACCCGTCGCGCCAGGAGGAACTGCTCCAGATGGGAAGGCAGCAGCAGCAAAGGCTTGCCCGCCAGGAGAAACGCGGTGGTGGTGGCCAAGCTGGAATAGGTGATGGCGGCATCGGCTTGGGCGGCAGTGGAGGCAATATCCACGGGCTGCTCCACGAACACCAGGCTGGAGGATTGCCAGCGTTGCCGGATCTCCGCCGTCAGGCCCGGGAAGTACACCACGGTGGGCTGCCCCAGCACCGCCAACGCCCCCAGCAAGGGCTCCCACAAGGGCGTTTCAGGACGCAGGTAGGCGAACACCTTCTTCCCCGGCAAGTTCGGCCAGGGGGGCGCCATGCCGATGGCGGCGTTGGGCAGGGATCCCCAATACCGGGCGGGGCCCCGGTTCTCGTAATGGTCGAGTTCGGGATAGGTGATCAGGGCTTCTTCGGTGATGTCGAAAAGTTGGTGCAAGGCGGACAAGGGCGAACGGCCGAAGTGGCCCAGCACGGCATTGATGCTGCCCAGGGCCGCATCTTCCAGGGCCAGCAGTTGGGTGTCGGGCAAGGGCGTCCAGGGCCGCATATTGGGCACCGGACGCTGCGCCGGCGGCACGGTGAACCCATTGGAAAAAGCCATCACCGGGATGCCCAGGGTGCGCGCCGCCAATATCGCCGTAGGGCTGTGGTCCGCCAGCACCAGTTGCGCGCCGGTGAGCCGCATCAGTTCCCGCCAAGCCACCACCAGGCCAAGCAGTTCGGCAGCCTGGCTGTAGCCAAAGCGCAGCAGGATGTCCGCATACGTCAGGGGCGGACCGGGCCGGGGCGATTCCTGGCACACCGGCGCCTGCATCCAGGTGAACCCTTCGCCGGCCAGCAGCCGCGCCGCCGGAGCGGTTTGGGTCACCGCCCAATGGACCTGATGCCCGGCGTCCCGCAAGGCCCGCCCCAAGGGCAGGAAAGCGCCGATGTGGCCGAAATTTGCGCCGAACTCCCAGGCGTAGAAAAGTGAAGCCATGGGTTTATTGTCCTCGGCTCAAGGAGTAGCGCGAAACAAAGTGGAGCAATGCGCGATACAGAAATCACCAAGGACACCAAGAGCGCCAAGCGGCTCCAAGGGAGAAGCAGGGTCTTCATGACCTTGGAGGGCTTGGTAGGCTTGGTGGGCTTTGTGGTTACCTTCCCGCACATCGCGGCCGCCATCAAGCGCCCAGGGAATTGTCATACCAGCCTCCCATTCTTCACCCGGAATCCCTTGGTCGCCAAAGCGCCCAATCCCTGCCCGCCGTGGGCATGGCTGATGGCGACGGCCAGGGCGTCGGCCGCATCGGCGCTGGGGGCGCCGGAGAGGGACAAGAGCCGCACCACCATGGCCTGCACTTGTTCCTTGGCCGCCTTGCCATGGCCCACCACCGCCTGCTTGACCTGCAAGGCGGTGTATTCCGCCACCGGCAGGCCGCGCCCCACCAGGGCGGCGATGGCGGCGCCCCGGGCCTGGCCCAGGAGCAAAGTGGACTGGGGATTGACGTTCACGAACACCTTTTCCACCGCCGCCTGCTGGGGCCGGTGGGCATCCACCACTTCGGCTATGCCGTCGAGGATGGTCTTGATCCGTTCCGGCAGGGACAGGCTGTCGTCCGTCTTGATGCAGCCGCTGCTGACATAGGCGAGCTTCTGCCCGTTGCGGTCGATGATGCCGAAGCCGGTGACGCGCAGCCCCGGGTCTATGCCCAGGATGCGGATGGTCTCGTGGGTCTTCGTCGTATTCATTTGCGCGCCAGGTACACACCCCAGATCGCCAGCCCCATGCCCGCCAGGGCCACGCCGGAGAGCACCTCGCCGAACAACAGCCAGGCGATGGCCGCCGTGCAGGCGGGCACCAGGTAGAACAGGCTGACCACGTTCACCGCCGTGCCGGAACGGATCAGATGGTTGAGCAGGCTGATGGCGCCCAGGGACAGCACGATCACCAGCCAGGCCAGGGCGAAGATGAATTGGGGGGCGAACTCCACGTGGAAACTTTCCGTAAAGCTGGCCACGACGAAGGTCGCCAATGCCGCCGGAATGAACTGGGCCACGGCGCCGGTGCGCCAATCGAAGCTGGGGCAGAAGCGCTTCTGGTAGAGGGTGCCCACCGTGATGCCCGCCAAGGCGAACAGGGCGGCAGACAGGCCTTCGAGGCCGAAACCGGCCTTGATCCGGCCCGACAACACCAGCACCGTGCCCACTAGGCCCAGCAGCAGCCCCAGCCATTGCCGCTTGAGCACCCGCTCCCCCAGCACCCAGCCAGCGCCTACTGCGGTGAGCAAGGGCTGCATGCCCACCACCAGGCTGGACACCCCGGCGGGCAGGCCCTGGCCGATAGAGGTGAACACCCCGCCCAGATACACGGCGTGCATCAACACGCCGGAGACGCCGATATGGAACCAGTGCCGCCTATCCTTTGGCCAGGGTGCCTTGGTCACCACTGCGGCCAGGGTCATCAAGGCGATGACCAGCAGATAGCGCACCAGCAGAAAAGTCAGCGGCTCCGCGTGGGGCAGGCCGTACTTGGCCCCGATGAAACCGGTGCTCCAGAGAAAGACGAAGAGGTAGGGATAGACGGACTGCATGGGGTGTCGGAAATCTCGAGGGACGGCGGATTATTGCGGACACGGAAGGGTACCGGAAATCAGGCCCGCCCGACGGGCGTATAGCACGCCCTTAGGATCGATCCCCGCTGAAACGGACGCTCACGACTGCGCCAAAAGAATGTCCACCACCGCGGCGAAGTCGTCCGCCACCAGGGCGGGGCGTATATCAAGATGGGTGTCGTCACCGGGACGGAATTTTCCGGTGCGGACCAGGATGCCGGGAATGCCTGCGGCATGGGCGCCGCCGATGTCGTCCATCAGGTCGTCGCCGATCAATACCGCGTCTTCCGCCGCCACGCCGAGGTCGGCCAGGGCCGTGGCGAAGAAGGGTTGGGCCGGCTTGCCCACCACCTCGGCCTTGACCCCGGCGCTGTACTCCAGCCCGGCGACATAGGCCCCCATGTCCAGGGAAAGGCCGTCGGCTTCCATGAAATAGCGGTTGCGGGCCATGACGACCAGGGGCAGGCCCTGCATCAGCAGGCGGAAAGCGGTATTGAGGGCGTCGTAGCTGAAATAGGGACCCGCGTCCCCCAGCACCACCGCGTCCGGCGTCGGGCTGCTGGGGCCGATTTCCTCGGCGATGTCGGGATGGACCAGGTAATGGGGCTTGAGTCCGCGCATCTGCACCAGTTTCTTCGTCGCCAACACGGCGGTCTGCACTTCGCCGCCATGGATGTCGAAGCCCATGGCCTGCAACTTGGCGATGATGGTGCTGCTGGGAGAGCGGGTGGTGTTGGTCAGGAAACGCAGCGGCAAGCCGGAATCACGCAAGCGCCGCAGGGCGTCCACCGCCCCGGGCAGGGCCTGGTCGCCGGTGTGCAACACGCCGGCCAGGTCGATCAATACCGCTTTGGGCGAGGTAGGCAACGGGGTCGATAGGGGGGTGGGCAAGGACATGGCATTCTCCTTGGATGAAAACAAAACGGCGCAGGAAAATCCTGCGCCGTTTTTGTCCGGGCGATAAGCGGTTTACTCCTCGATCACCGCCGAGGTGTGGACTTCCTGCACGTCGTCCAGGCTTTCCAGCACGTCCAGCAGTTTTTGCATGCGCTGGCCGTCTTCGCCGGCCAGGGGCGTTTCATTGAGGGCCTTCTGGGTCACTTCGGCCAATTCGGGCTTGAAACCGGCGGCTTCCAAGGCATCCTTCACCGTCGCCAGTTCGGCGGGGCCGGTGAGCACTTCGATGGAACCGTCGTCATGGGTCACCACATCCTCGGCGCCGGCCTCGATGGCGGCATCCATCAGGGCGCCCTCGTCGGTGCCGGGGGCGAACAGCATCTGGCCGCAATGCTTGAACTGGAAAGCCACGCAACCGTCGGTGCCCATGTTGCCGCCGTATTTGTTGAAGGCATGGCGCACTTCGGCCACGGTGCGGGTCTTGTTGTCGGTGAGGCAATCCACCATCACCGCGGAACCGCCGATGCCGTAGCCCTCGTAGCGGATTTCAACGTACTCGACACCTTCCAGCTCGCCGGTACCCTTCTTGATGGCATTGTCGATCTTGTCCTTGGGCATGTTCACGCCCTTGGCCTTGTCCACCGCCAGGCGCAGGCGGGGATTGAAGCTGATGTCGCCCCCCCCCATCTTGGCCGCCACGGTGATTTCCTTGGCCAGCTTGGAGAAGGTCGCGCCGCGCTTTTCGTCCTGACGGCCCTTGCGGTGCTGGATATTGGCCCATTTGGAATGTCCGGCCATAAAGAGGTTCCTTTGAGGTGCGTTGCTAGAATGAAGCCGGCGATTTTACCACCCGCCCCTTTCCCCTACCGTCTTCCCCTTACCCCGCGCAAGCATTCCCGCCATGACCACTGCCCTGCCTATTGCCAAAGCCGGTGAACTGGACCTGTCCCTGCTGCTGCCCCTGGCCAACCGCCACGGCCTGATCGCCGGGGCCACCGGCACCGGCAAGACCGTGACCTTGCAACGATTGGCGGAGCAGTTCTCCCGGGCCGGGGTGCCGGTATTCATGGCCGACGTGAAGGGTGACCTGTCGGGCTTGGGCGCCATGGGCGCTCTTTCCGACAAACTCCAGGCCCGGCTGGCGCAGTTGCGGATCAACGACTGGCAAGCGGCGGCCTGCCCGGCGGTGTTCTGGGACATCTACGGCGAACAGGGCCACCCGGTGCGGGCCACGGTGTCGGACATGGGGCCGTTATTGCTGGGGCGCCTGCTGAACCTGAACGACACCCAGGAAGGCGTGTTGCAACTGGTCTTCAAGATCGCCGACGACCAGGGCCTGCTGCTGCTCGACCTCAAAGACCTGCGGGCCATGGTGCAGCATGTGGGCGAACATGCCGCCGAGTTCAAGACCGAATACGGCAATGTTTCCGCCGCCAGCATCGGCGCCATCCAGCGCGGCCTGCTCACCCTGGAGCAGCAGGGCGGTGAGCATTTCTTCGGCGAGCCCATGCTGGACATCAACGACCTGATGCAGACCGACGGCAAGGGTGCCGGCGTGATCAACATCCTCGCCGGGGAAAAGTTGATGAACGCGCCCCGGCTCTATTCCAGCTTCCTGCTCTGGCTGTTGTCGGAACTGTTCGAGCAATTGCCGGAAGCCGGCGACCTGCCCAAACCCAAGCTGGTGTTCTTCTTCGACGAGGCCCACCTGCTGTTCAACGAAGCGCCCCCTGCGCTGCTGGAAAAGATCGAGCAGGTGGTGCGCCTGATCCGCTCCAAGGGCGTGGGCATCTACTTCGTCAGCCAGAATCCCCTGGACATTCCCGACACCGTGCTGGGCCAGCTCGGCAACCGGGTGCAGCACGCCCTGCGCGCCTTCACCCCGAGGGACCAGAAGGCGGTGAAGACCGCCGCCGAAACCCTGCGCGCCAATCCCAAGCTGAATGTGGAAACCGCCATTACCGAACTCGGCGTGGGCGAAGCCCTGGTGTCCTTTCTCGACGAGAAAGGTACCCCCACCGTGGTGGAGCGCGCCTGGATACTGCCGCCGGCCACCCGCATCGGCCCGCTGACGGCGGCAGAGCGCAAGACTGCCGTGGAAGCTTCATTGCTCTACGGCCATTACGAGCAGGCGCTCGATCGGGAGTCCGCCTATGAAAAACTCAAAGGCGCTCCGCCAGCCAAGGCGGCGCCGACACCCGCCGCACCGACTTCCCCCGGCCCCGGTAACGGCGGCCTGGGCGAGGTGTTAGGCGACATCCTCGGCACCGGGGCGGGCGGGCGCGGGCGCGGCAGCGATTCCGTACTGGAAACCGTCGCCAAGAGCGCGGCCCGGGCCATGGGCTCCCAACTGGGACGTGAGATCATCCGCGGCGTGCTGGGGTCCATCCTCGGCGGCAGCCGCAGGCGGTAGTTTGTGCAGGTAAAGCAGGAATCCTCTCTCCCCGGGCTGTTGCTGGCCACCGGCGCGGCCCTCGGCTTCGGCATGAAGGCCATTTTCGTCAAACTGGCCTTTCCCTACGGCGTGTCGCCGGTGACGCTGCTTGCCTTGCGCATGGTGTTCTCGGTGCCATTCTTCCTCTGGGTGGGGCTCAAGGCCGTGGACGACCCGCCGGGAATCAAGACCATGCTGGCCGTGGTGGGCTGCGGCCTGGCGGGGTACTACGGCGCCAGCATCTTCGACTTCATCGGCCTCAAGTACATCAGCGCCGGCCTGGAACGCTTGATCCTGTTCACCTACCCGACCCTGACCGTGGTGGCCAGTGCCGTCCTGCACAGGAAGCCCCTCTCGGCTCGCGTGCTGAAGGCCCTGGTGCTGACCTATGCCGGCATCGGCCTGGCCTTCGCCCACGATATGCAGTCTTTCGGCGATGCTGAAAAAGTCTGGATCGGCGGCGGCTTCGTGTTCGCCTCCGCCGTCTGCTATGCGGGCTATCTGCTGGGCAGCGGGCCGCTCATCGTCAAGCTCGGCTCCAGCCGTTTCACCGCCTGGGCCATGCTGGTATCCACGGTGGCCACCTTCTCCCACTATGCCGCCACGGAGCCTTTGGACACGCTGCTGTATCAACCCCTGCCGGTGTACGGCTGGGCCTTTGCCATGGCCATCTTTTCCACCGTGCTGCCGGTGTTCATGCAGTCCGCCGCCATACGCCGCATGGGTGCGGGCAAGGCTGCGGTGCTCGGCACCGTGGGCCCTGTGCTGACCATTTTCCTCGGCTGGTCCATCCTTGGCGAACCAGGTTCGGTTTGGCAATTGATCGGCGCGGCCCTGGTGTTAGCCGGGGTCTGGCAGATCGGCAAACGCTAAGGCGCCTTCTTTCCAGCCGGGTACAGCGTGATCCCAGGAGCGGCTACGACTCCCGGGACCCGCGCACGATTTATGGCAGGGGCTTCACCACCATGGCAGTCAGGCGCGCAGGCGGCGCACGATTTCGGCGGTGAGCTCGGCCTGGTTCATGGAATAGAAATGCAGGCCAGGTGCGCCGGCCTTGAGCAGGCGTTCACAGAGTTCCGTCACTACGTCCAGACCGAAGGCTTTGACGGAATCGGTGTCGTCACCGAAACCTTCGAACTTCTTTCGCATCCAGCGCGGAATCTCCGCGCCGCAGGCATCGGAGAAACGGGCCAGCTTGGAAAAACTCGCAATGGGCATGATGCCGGGCACGATGGGCGTAGTGATGCCCAGGGCTTGGCATTCGTCCGTGAAATGCTCGTAGGCATCGGCGTTGAAGAAATATTGGGTGATAGCGGAGTCGGCGCCGGCATCCACTTTGCGCTTGAAGGCCAACAGGTCTTCCCGCGGGCTGCGGGCCTGGGGGTGCCATTCGGGATAGGCCGCCACTTCGATGTGGAAGTGGTCGCCGGTCTCGGCGCGGATGAATGCCACCAGCTCGTTGGCATAGCGCAATTCGCCCGGGTCGCCGGTACCGGAAGGCAGGTCGCCGCGCAGGGCGACGATGCGGCGTATGCCGCGCTCCTGGTAACGCTGGAGGATGGCGCGGATGCTGTCCCTGCTGGAACCGACGCAGGAGAGGTGGGGCGCCGCCTCATAACCGCCGGCAATGCCCGCCGTCTGCGTATCGAACACGGCTTCGAAGGTGCGCTCCTGGGTAGAGCCCCCGGCGCCGTAGGTCACGGAGAAAAAAGTGGGGTTGAGGACCGCCAGCTTGTCGCGGGCGGCGCGCAGCTTGTCCATGCCTTCCGCCGTTTGGGGCGGAAAGAACTCGATGGACAGTTCGAAATCTAGGCTCATGAATTTTCCTTTTCGGCCACCGGGCCGTGGATGCGCAAGGGCGTGTGTTCCGGCAGCAATTGTGAAGGCTTGCCCACCGCTTCGTCCCTGCCTTGCAATTGGGCGTTGACCCGTCCGGCATCGATCAAGGCCTGGGCGGCGCTGCGTGAAACGGCGAGGCCGCGCTTCACCAGCAATACGTCAGCCCGAACCTGCTGGCCATGCCCATGGGGCGGCGTCAGCGCCGGCCCAGGTTTCTTTTCATGGCTCACCGCTTTGCCTTTCGGCTTGCGCGAGTGGAAAGAATTCATGGACACGGCGCGTTCCGCCTAGGAATTGCTTAGTAGCGGTAGTGGTCGGCCTTGTAGGGGCCTTGCTTCGGCACGCCGATGTAATCGGCCTGCTGGTCGGTCAGCTCGGTCAGTTGCACGTTGAGGGTCTTCAATTGCAGTCGCGCGACCTTTTCGTCCAAGTGCTTGGGCAGCGTATACACGCCCACCGGGTATTCGGCGGTCTTGGTGTACAGCTCGATCTGGGCGATGGTCTGGTTGGCGAAGCTGGAGGACATCACGTAGGACGGATGGCCCGTACCGCAACCGAGATTCACCAGGCGGCCCTTGGCCAGCAGGATGATGCGCTTGCCGTCGGGGAAGATGACGTGGTCCACCTGGGGCTTGATCTCTTCCCACTGGTACTTCTCGATGGAAGCGACGTCAATCTCGTTGTCGAAGTGGCCGATGTTGCAGACGATGGCGTTGTTTTTCATCTTCACCATGTGGTCATGGGTGATGACGTGGAAGTTGCCGGTGGTGGTGACGAAGATGTCGGCCTTGTCGGCGGCGTATTCCATGGTGACCACGCGATAGCCTTCCATGGCGGCCTGGAGGGCGCAGATCGGGTCGATCTCGGTCACCCACACTTGTGCGGAAAGGGCGCGCATGGCTTGGGCGGAACCCTTGCCCACATCGCCGTAGCCGCAGATCACGGCGATCTTGCCGGCAACCATCACGTCGGTGGCGCGCTTGATGCCATCCACCAGGGATTCGCGGCAGCCGTAGAGGTTGTCGAACTTGGACTTGGTGACGGAGTCGTTCACGTTGATGGCGGGGAACTTCAAATCGCCGCGCTGGTGCATCTGGTACAGGCGGTGCACACCAGTGGTGGTCTCTTCAGTCACACCCTTGATCTGGGCCAGACGCACGGAATACCAGGTGGGGTCGGTGGCCAGCTTGGCCTTGATGGCGGCGAAGAGGATGGTCTCTTCTTCGGAGCCGGGCTTGGCGATGACGGAGATATCCTTCTCGGCCTTGGCACCCAAGTGCAGCAGCAGGGTGGCGTCGCCGCCGTCGTCGAGGATCATGTTGGAGTAACCGCCATCGGCCCATTCGAAGATGCGGTGGGTGTAGTCCCAGTAATCCACCAGGGTTTCGCCCTTGACGGCGAAGACGGGGATGTTTTCCGCGGCGATGGCCGCGGCGGCGTGGTCCTGGGTGGAGAAGATGTTGCAGGAAGCCCAACGCACCTGAGCACCCAGGGCCACCAGGGTTTCGATCAGCACGGCGGTCTGGATGGTCATGTGCAGGGAGCCGGTGATGCGGGCGCCCTTGAGGGGTCGGGTCTTGGCGAATTCTTCGCGGATGGCCATCAAACCGGGCATTTCGGTTTCGGCGATCTTGATTTCCTTGCGGCCCCAGGCGGCCAGGCCCAGGTCGGCGATTACGTAGTCTTTGAAAGTCACAGGTGGCTCCTTGATCGGTGACGGTAAGGAAGCCGAAGTGCTGGTTGACGCGGCCCACCTTGCCCGACACGGGTTAGGTGAGCGCGGTTTGAAGAAATCCGAGCCTGGGGGGATGGGTCATCAGACCCGCACAGCCCTCGCAGCGCTCCTCGGAATGGGCGGCATTATAGCGGGGTGGCAGCGGTTCACGAAGCGCTGAATTCCTCCCACGCCCGGGTGGCCTCGGCGGCGTACATCAGGGATGGGCCGCCGCCCATGTACACCGCCACCGCCAAGGTTTCATCGAATTGCGCCCGGCTGGCGCCCAGCTTCACCAAGGCCTTGACGTGGAAGCCCAGGCAGCCGTCGCAGCGGGCGGCGATGCCGATGGCCAGGGCCATCAATTCCTTATCGATGGCGGAGAGGACGCCGGGCGCCATGGCCGCCTTGGCCATGGCCGAGAAACCGCCCATGGTCTCCAGCTGGGCAGCACGGAACGTGGCCAGGGCTTTGTTGAGATCGGTGGTGATTTGTTTGAAGGACTTACTGGACATGGGGCACCTCGTATTTCATATATTTCTAATATACGAGAAGCAAAACAAGAGGGCCAGCAATGCCGGCCCTCTGTGTGATTTTGGTTACTCAGCCTCGCCCTAGAACAACTCGGCGCTGCCCCATATCTCATTAAGGTCGGTGAAATTCCACTTGGCCGAATCCTCGTTGGCCACGATCTTGTCCCTCGCTGCGGGGCTCGACAAATCCACCACCTCGGGTGGGATGCGCAGGTTGGAGCGGACGGAATAGAACACCTTCACCTTGGGGACCAGCAGGGATTTCTCGGTCTGGTCCACCACCACGCCGAGCCGGCCGGATTCCAGTCGCACCAGGGAGCCCACTGGGTAGATGCCGACGCTTTTAACGAAGGCGTGGAAGATCTTCTCGTCGAAGTGGCCCTTGGCCCATTCGGCCATCTTGCGCAGGGATTCCGCCGGATCCCAGCCGTTCTTGTAGGGTCGGTTGGAGGTGATGGCGTCGTACACATCGCACACCGCACCCATCTTGGCGAACAGGCTGATCTTGTCCCCCGCCAGACGGTGGGGATAGCCGCTGCCATCCACTTTTTCATGATGATGGATGCAGACATCCAAGGCCGCGGCGCTGACGTTCTTACCCTCCAGCAGGAGTTTGTGACCTTCTTCAGGGTGGCTCTTGATCAGGGAAAACTCTTCATCTGTGAGCTTGCCCGGCTTGTTCAGCACCTCGTCGGGAATCATCATCTTGCCCACATCGTGGAGCAGACCGGCCAAGCCCGCCTCCCGCGTTTCGGCCTCACTCAGGCCCATTTGCCGGGCCAGGGCCACCATCAGCGCACAAACGGCCACCGAGTGCATGTAGGTGTATTCGTCCTTGTTCTTCAGGCGGGCCAGGCTGATCAAGGCGCCCGGGTTACGGGACATGGAAGATGAAATTTCCTCCACCAGAGGCAACGCGTCTTCCGCATCCAGGGCCTTGCCCATCCGGGCCTCCTGGAACATGGAGGCGACGGCCTTCTTGGAGTTATCGCAAACCTTCCGTGCCTTATCGATTTCCTGGGCCAGGGAAATTCGTGCGACTTTCGCCTCCCGGGTCCTCACCGTGACGTCCTCCGCCACATGGGCAAGCTCGGCCTCCACTTCGGAATCGGACTCTTCCTTGGCCTGGCCCTGGGATACATCCATGCCCTTGGCGGTATCGATCCAGACTTCCTTGATGCCACTATCCCTGATGCGAGCCAAATCGGCCGGATCTTCCAGAAGAAAGGCCGTGCGCCAGAACGGATGTTCCATCCAGGAACCGCATAGTTCCTTGATGAACATACCCGCACGCAGGTTGTCGATGTGGATCCGCTTCAGCATCTTTTAAGTATATGCGGGCGCCCCGCGACTATTCTTACAATCGTTTAAGTCCAAAATAAACGGCCTCGATTGGCCGCTCCCTCCCTGCTGTGCAAAAAAAAAGCGGCGCCACGCGCCGCTTTTGGCAGTTTACGTCAAGTCAAACTGCCCTCACAGGCCGGCGTCGGCGCGCAGCGCGGCGGCCTTGTCCGTGGTTTCCCAGGAGAAATCCGCATCGTCGCGGCCGAAGTGGCCATAGGCGGCAGTCTTCTGGTACACCGGGCGCAGCAGGTCCAGCATCTGCACGATACCCTTGGGGCGCAGGTCGAAATGCTTTTTCACCAGTTCGGCAATGCGTTCGTCGCTGATCTTGCCGGTGCCCTGGGTGGTGACCCAGACGCTGGTGGGCTGGGCCACGCCGATGGCGTAGGACACCTGCACCAGGCACTTGCTGGCCAGGCCGGCGGCGACAATGTTCTTCGCCACGTAACGACCGGCGTAGGCGGCGGAGCGGTCCACCTTGGAGGGATCCTTGCCGGAGAAAGCGCCGCCGCCATGGGGCGCCGCGCCGCCGTAGGTGTCCACGATGATCTTGCGGCCGGTGAGGCCGCAATCGCCCTGCGGGCCGCCGATGACAAAGCGGCCGGTGGGGTTCACGAAATACTTGATCTCGCCCTTGACCAATTCCTTGGGCAGCACAGGTTTGATCACTTCCTCGATCACTGCTTCGCGGATGGCTTCCAGACTGATATCGGGGGAGTGCTGGGTGGACAGGACCACGGCATCGATACCCACGGCCCGCCCATTCTCGTACTTCACTGTCACCTGGGATTTGGCGTCGGGACGCAGCCAAGGCAGGATGCCGTTCTTGCGCAGATGGGCCTGGCGCTCCACCAAACGGTGGGAAAGATAAATCGGCAGCGGCATCAGTTGCGGGGTTTCATCGCAGGCATAGCCAAACATCAGGCCCTGGTCGCCGGCGCCTTGGTTGAGGTAGTCGTCGGAAGCGCGGTCCACGCCCTGGGCGATGTCGGGGGATTGCTTGTCGTAGGCCACCAGCACGGCGCAACCCTTGTAGTCGATGCCGTATTCGGTGTTGTCGTAGCCGATGCGCTTGATGGTGTCCCGGGCCACCTGAATGTAGTCCACGTTGGCGCTGGTGGTGATCTCGCCGGCGAGGACGACGAGGCCGGTGTTGCACAGGGTTTCGGCGGCAACCCGGGCGTACTTGTCCTGGGTCAGGATGGCATCGAGGATCGCGTCGGAAATCTGGTCAGCCACCTTGTCGGGATGGCCTTCGGAGACGGACTCGGAAGTGAAGAAATATTCGGACATGGACTGCTCCTGTGATTCCCCTTGCTCGGTCGTTCGACCGGCCCCGGGGGCAGAGCAGTCGACGCTTTAGCGAGATTTATTTTCCGGTCCGAAGATGTCTCCGAACCTTCTCCGCCTCGCAAGTTGTCTTGTTTAACTCGGCGGAACAGGGCGAATCTTAGGCCGTCCGGGGATATCGGTCAATAAACCCCATTGACGGGGATGTTTCAGGCGTCGGCATCCGGCGCCAGGTGCCAATCCACGACACCATGGCTGGCGGAAAAGATCTGGCCCTCCCCTTGACCGTGCTGCCGCAAACGGAGACGCAATTCCTTGGCGCTCAAGGTGGCCAAGGGGAAGCCCTGGGCGGCCACCACCAGCTTGCGCACCTGGGTATCGCCGCTCACCGTGGCGATGGAACAGCCGCAGAGGGAACAGGCTTCCCGCTGTTCCGCCTTCCGTTCCTCCATCTGCGCACGCAATGCTTTCAACGCTTCGCCGATCGCCGCGACTTCCGCGCCGTGCCGGGCGATCTGTTGCAGCGTTGGGGCGATGCGGGCGGCAGCGTCGCGCAGGCCGGCCTCCTGGACCGCATTCAGCTTGATCTCGCCGGACTTGACGCGGCGTTGCAGGGCCAGGTAACTCGCCACCGCGGGCTGCTGTCCCACCACCGCCTGTTCCGCCATCAATTCGTTACGGCGGGTTTCCGCCTGGCCGCACTCCTCCGCCAGATCCTTCAGTTCCCCTTCCCACCAAGCGATGTCCGGCGTCAGCACCGACACCAGGGTTTCCACGTTGCGGCAAACATCGCTGCGTTCTATCGCCACCGTACGGGCCGCCACCGCGCAACCTTCGCACTGGCCGATCTCGGCGAACTCGGCGAGGATTTCGCAATTGATGGCACGGCCGATCTTGACCCGGCTGGCGATAATCAGGCTGCCTTCGGCGTACTCCAGTTGCACCGCCCCGCCCCGGGCTTCGATCAGGGCGCGGTTGACCTTGCCCTCCACCACCACCAGACCGTCGGGATTGCGGATGCTGCCCCCGGCCAAATTGCTGTGGAGCACCACCTTACCGCCGGCGGAAAGGATACGGCCGAACACGTCGGCCATGAAGCTCATGTGCAGCCCCTGCACCTCGCGCTTTTCCTGCACTTCCCCGTGTTCCTCGAACTCGGCGCCGGAGAGGGTGAGGTCGCCGGTGGTGCGCATGTTGACCCCGGTCTTGTTGATGATCTTGTCGGTCACCGACAGGGTGCTGGAATCGGCGTCGATGTTGAGAAAGCCGGTGATGGCCGCCACCACGAACTCCCCTTCGCCGCTCCGTTCAATGCGGGTGCCGACACCGGCCAGGGTCTCGATGTCGAAATCCTTGGGCAGGTCGGGCTCCAGCACATTGCCCAGGACGCTCCAGCCGATATGCCCCAGAGCGCGGGGAATCTTCCGCACCAGGCGGGTGTCGGCATCCACCTGGGGAAAGCGATTCTTGAAATGGCGCAGGTCGATGCGCCCGTTGGACAGCACCGCCGGTGCGTCGCTGCGATGCAGGGCCTCGGTCTTTTCCTCGATGCTGGCATCCCGGCCCAGGGTGGCGGGCTGGCTGCGCGCCACATCCATGCGTTCCGACTTGTCGCTGGCGATGGCGCGGCGGATCTCCGCCATATCGAGGCCGAAGCGTATGCCCCGCACCCACATGGCGGCGATGAATTCATCCGCATCCGCCGTGGCCTTCACCGCGGCAGTCCGGGTTTCGTAGCCGATGACGACGGGATTGCCATTTTCATCCGCGTCCCCCATCACCGCTACCTGTTCTTCCACATCCAACATCACCGGTTCGAAGATGTATTCGGCCCGGGAGCCGTCCGGGGCGATACGCACACTGCGGTAGATCGGCAGCCGCGCCGGTGGGAAGGGCCGGATCGCACCGGCAAAACGAATCTCGGGCTGCTCCTGGCTGCCGCCGGCGGCCTTGAGCAGCACATCCGATTCCGGCTCGAACAAGAGCTTGAGGAAGACCGGATAGTCCACCCCGGCGAACAGGTTGCCGGACGTGAAGGTACGGTCGGCAAATTGCAAGAATTCCTGGCCGGAATCGAGCATGGACAGATCCACATACAAGCCGTCCGGGCGCTCCAGCACGAAGCGCGGCAACAGCACCTGGCCCTCGGTGAGGGATACCAGATCGCCCACGACGCCCATACCACCGCCGTCGCCCCCGGCTTGAGGCGGCTCCGGCTGCGGATTTCCGTCACGGTCAACGTCCTCTGTCACGCTCGTATCACTCACGTTCCCCAATGTATTTGCCAAGGCCACCCGTCGCTTTCCTCCCTTTCAAGCCCGGCGCAGATAGCGGACAATGCGCCCCGCCCTCTTCGATCCGGTCATCGCATGCGCTTATTGTTCCGATTGCTATCCCGCCTGCCCCTGCCCCTGCTCCACTTCCTTGGCGCCGTGGCGGGCTGGATCGCCTATGGTGTATCGGCCGGCTACCGCAAGCACTTTAGGGAGAATATACCTTTCGATATAGAAAAACCTATCCTGCATCGCGCCATAAGCGAGGCAGGCAAGGGCTTCTTCGAGCTGCCCAAGCTCTGGCTGCGGCCCCAGGCCGAGGTGGTGGCGCGGGTGGTGAAAGTGGACAACTGGGCGCTGGTGGAAGCCGCCTGGGCCGCGGGCAAGGGCATCCTCTTCCTCACGCCCCATCTGGGCTGTTTCGAGATCACCGCCCAGTACTACGCCGCCTACCGGCCCATGACCGTGCTCTACCGCAAGCCCAAGCGGGCCAGTCTCGCGCCGCTGATCGAACAGGGCCGCGGCGCCAACCTGAAGCTCGCCCCGGCCGATCTCTCCGGCGTACGCAGCCTGCTCAAGGCCCTGAAGAACAGCGAGGCCGTGGGCATGCTGCCCGACCAGGTGCCCGGCAGCGGCGAAGGCGTCTGGGCGCCCTTCTTCGGCCGCCCCGCCTACACCATGACCCTGGCCACGCGCCTGATCGACACCGGCGCCACGGTGCTGCTGGCCTATGCCGAACGCCTGGCCGGCGGCAGCGGCTACCACCTCAAACTGTTCCCCCTGCCCGAACCCCTGGCCGGCACGGCGGAGGACAAAGCCGCCCAGCTCAACCGGGCGCTGGAAGGCTTGATTCGCCAATGCCCCAGCCAATACCTGTGGGGCTACAACCGTTACAAGCGTCCTCGGGGGGCGGTGGCGCCCCCCGAGGACGCTTGTAACGGC
>RXJP01000021.1:41574-118363 GCA_003963315.1 Rhodocyclaceae bacterium
ATCCCCCCACCCCCTGGCCCCCGCCCCGGGGCGGGGGGACAAGGCATGATGGCGCGAGTCTCGCTGGGCCTGATGTGGCTGCTGCACTGGCTCCCCTTCCCGCTGCTGGGCGTGGTGGGCCGCGGCTTCGGCGCCCTACTCTGGGCCGCCAACCGGGAGCGGCGGCAAAGCACCCTGACCAACCTGCGCCTGTGCTATCCCGCCCTGGCCGACACCGAGCGCCTGGCCCTGGCCAAGGCCCATTTCGCCGCCTTCGCCCAGACCGCCCTGGAGCGCAACCTGCTCTGGTGGTCATCCCCGTCCCGCCTGAAACGGCTGATCCGCCTGGAAGGCCTGGAGCACCTGCGCGCCCTGCAAGGCCAGCCCGTGATCCTGATCGCCCCCCACTTCGTCGGCCTCGACATGGGCTGGACCCGCCTCGCCCTGGAGCAGGACATGGTGACCATGTACGCCAAGGTGAAGAGCCCCGCCTTCGACGCCGCCATCCGCCGCGGCCGCACCCGCTTCGGCGCACAGCAACTGCTCTCCCGCCAGGACGGCCTGCGCCCCACCCTGGCCGCGATACGCAGCGGCAAACCCTTCTACTACCTGCCCGACCTGGATTACGGCCCGCGGGATGCCGTGTTCGTGCCCTTCTTCGGCACGCCCGCCGCCACCATCACCGCCCTTTCCCGCCTGGCCCGGCTCACCGGCGCCAAGGTGCTGCCGGTGGTCACCCGTCGCGATGGCAAGGGCTACGTCACCACCATCGGCGCGCCCTGGGCCGATTTTCCCGGCAGCGACGGAAGCAAGGCCGATGAAGGCGACGCCCGGCGCATGAACGCCGAAATCGAAACCGCCATCGAAGCCGACGGCGGGCGTTACCGGGCCCAATACCTGTGGTCCCACAAGCGCTTCAAGACCCGCCCACCCGGCGAAAAAGGGGTTTATTGAGGCCCCTCTTCCGGCATTGGGGCGAAAGCGGCGGGTTACCATAGTCCGATGTTCGCCAACCCTTCCCTGGATGACATCCGCAGCCTCCTGCGCACGGTGAAAACCGTGGCGGTGGTGGGCTATTCGCCCAAGCCGGAACGGCCTGCTCATTATGTGGCGGCCTACCTGCAACAGCGCGGCTATCGCATCATTCCCGTGCGCCCCGGCATCAGTGAAGGCCTGGGCGAGAAGGCCTACGCCAAACTCGACGACCTGCCCGAAGTGCCCGACCTGGTGGATGTGTTCCGCGAACCCTCGGCAGTGGCCGCCATCGTGGACGACTGCATCCGCCTCGGCGTCAAACACTTGTGGTTGCAGGACGGCGTGATCGATGAAGCCGCCGCCCTGCGCGCCCAGGCGGCGGGCATCACCGTGGTCATGAACCGGTGCACCCTGCGCGACCAAGGATTGTTGGCATGAACAACAAAAACCAAGCTCTCTCAACACAGAGAGCACAGAGAAAGGCAACAACAAAAGTCTCTTCAGCGCTTTGCTGTTTTTCCTCTGTGTTCTCTGTGCCTCTGTGTCCTCCGTGTTTAAAGCGGTTCGCCTTTCATCCATGAAACTCAAATTCACCAAAATGCACGGCCTCGGCAATGACTTCGTCGTCATCGACGGCGTACGCCAGCGCTTCATTCCCACCGAGGCCATCGCCCGTTTTCTCGGTGACCGACATTTCGGCGTGGGCTTCGACCAGATGCTGATCGTCGAACGGCCCAGCCGACCCGATGTGGATTTCCGCTACCGCATCTTCAACGCCGACGGCAGCGAGGTGGAACAGTGCGGCAACGGCGCACGCTGCTTCGCCCGCTTCGTCGTCGACCACGGCCTCAGCAGCAAGAAGGAAATCCGCGTCGAAACCAAGTCCGGCATCATCGCCCCCCGCCTCACCGAGGACGGCCAAGTCACGGTGGACATGGGCGTGCCCCGCTTCGCCCCGGCGGAAATTCCTTTCGTCAGTGAAACGGATGCCGCCGAGCAATCCCTCGATGTGAACGGCAAGACCGTCACCATCAGCGCCGTATCCATGGGCAACCCCCACGCGGTGCAGGTGGTGGACGACGTGGACGCCTTCCCCGTGGCCGCCGACGGCCCCGCCATCGAAAACCACGTCCGTTTCCCGCAGCGGGTGAACGCCGGCTTCATGCAGATCGTGGGGCGCAACGCCATCCGCCTGCGCGTCCATGAGCGCGGCGCGGGCGAGACCCTGGCCTGCGGCACCGGCGCCTGCGCCGCCGTAGTGGCGGGCATCCGCCGCGGCCTGCTGGATTCGCCGGTGAACGTCACCACCCGCGGCGGCGAACTGTCCATCGCCTGGGCCGGCCCCGGTCAGCCAGTCATGATGACCGGCCCCGCCGTCACCGTGTTTGAAGCTGCCATCGACATCCCCGATAACCTTTAAAGAAATGCCGACTAAGTTCCCACCGTTCGGGCTGAGCTTGTCGAAGCCTGTCCTGAGCATCATCGAAGGGCCTGACCTGACCTCGACGAAACGGCCCTTGTGCCACAAGGCTTGCACTTCGACAAGCTCAGTGCGAACGGACTTGTTCGGCGCTTTTTTAATCGCCATCGCCCATACATCGCCCTTATCCGGAGCACTTTATGAACGCTGAAGAAGTCGCTATCTACCTCAAGACCCACCCCGAGTTTTTCGAGCAGTACGGCGAAATGCTGGCCAACCTCAAGCTGCCCAATCCCCACGGCGGCGCGGCAGCGTCCCTGGCCGACCGCCAGGTAACGGTGTTGCGGGACAAGGTAGCCCTGCTGGAAAGCAAGATGGGCGAGTTGCTGCGCTTCGGCGAACAGAACGACGGCATCGCCGAAAAGGTGCACCGCCTGGCGGTGGCCCTGATGGGCGCCACCACCCTGGCCGACGCCGTGCGCAACCTGTATTCCCATTTGGGCGGCGCCTTCGCCGTGCCCCACGTGGCCGTACGCATCTGGGGCGTGGGCAATGGCCAGGACGCCGCCGCCACGGAATTCGCCGAGATGCCCGATACCCTCAAGGCCTTCGCCGGCAGCATGATGAATCCTTACTGCGGCTTCGCTGCCGGGCAGGAGTCCGTGGCCTGGTTCGGCGACCGGGGCGAACACATCCGCTCCATGGCCCAGGTGCCCCTGCGTGAGCACGGCCACGACGGCGGCGCCTGCTTCGGCCTGCTGGTGCTGGCCAGCGAAGAAGTGCAGCGCTTCTATCCCGACATGGGCACCCTCTACCTGTCCCGCATCGGCGACATGGCATCGGCCTCCCTGCTGCGGGTGGTAGGCTGACCGTGAGCACGGAAACGGGCAAGGCACCCGCTGCCTCGCCCGACCCCGCCATCAGCCAGTTCCTCACTGAACTGGATCACCAACGGCGGCTGAGCCCCCACACCCTCACCGCCTACCGCCACGATCTGGAACAACTCCAGGCCCTGGCCCAAGGCCAAGCGCTACGGGGCCTGCAATATCCGCAGATCCGCCGCTTCGCCATGCAGTTGCACAGCAAGGGCCTGGCAGCGAAATCCATCGCCCGCACCCTTTCTGCCTGGCGCGCCTTCTACCGCTGGCTGGCCCGGCGCGGCGAGGTGGGGCGCAATCCGGTGGACGGCATCCGCCCGCCCAAAGCGCCGCGCCCCCTGCCCAAGGCGCTCTCGGTGGACCAGACCAACGCCCTCCTCGACGACGCACCGGACACCCTGCTGGAACACCGCGACAAGGCCATGCTGGAGCTGTTCTATTCCTCCGGCCTGCGCCTGGCGGAACTGGCCAGCCTGGATTGCCGCCACGGCCTGGACCTGCGGGAAGGAGAAGTCACCGTCACCGGCAAACGATCCAAGACCCGCACCGTGCCCCTGGGGCAAAAGGCCAAGGACGCCATCGAAGCCTGGTTGGCCTTGCGCCCGCAGATCGCCGCCACGGACGAACAAGCCCTGTTCGTGAACCGCTACGGACGCCGGCTATCGGAACGCTCCATCGCCCGCCGCATCGACCAGTGGGCCCAGAGCCACGGCAGCGGGGTGCACATCCACCCCCACATGCTGCGCCACTCCTTCGCCAGCCATGTACTGCAATCCTCCGGCGACCTGCGCGCCGTGCAGGAGATGCTCGGCCACGCCTCCATCAGCACGACCCAGATTTACACCCACCTGGATTTCCAGCACTTGGCCAAGGCCTACGACGCGGCCCATCCCCGGGCGAAGAAGAAGTAAGCAAACAGCTACTGTCACCAAACTCCGTCGTCCCCGCATGTCTTAAGCGGGGACCCAGTGTCGTTTGGGAGAAGCCTCTGGATTCCCGCTTAAGGCACGCGGGAATGACGGTGGTGAGCAGCGGCTTTCTCTTGCAAAGCCTCAACCGCCTCCGCCATCACACCGCGCCAATCCCCCATCGCCCCTTGCCGGAAAAGCCGCATCACCCCGGGATACCAAGGCGAATCGCTGCGCTCCGCCAACCAGCGCCAATCAGTCATGTAGTCGGGCAACAGCACCCAGCAGGGCTTCCCCAACGCACCCGCCAAGTGGGCCACGGCGGTGTCCACCGCAATCACCAGATCGAGATTGGCGACGATGGCCGCGGTATCGGCAAAGTCGCCGATTTGCGGTGCCAAATTCATCAGGGGCAGAGGCGGTGATGGCGAAGACGCCTCATCCTCTCCCGCCCCCTTCTGCAAGCTGAAGAAGCGCACGCCCTCCACTTCCGCCAAGGGCGCCAGCACATCCAGGCCGGACAATGAACGCTCGCCATCGTTCTCAAAGCGCGTATTCCCCTTCCACACCAGCCCGACCCGCAAGGCCGGCGCTGGGCTCAAGGCCGCCAGGCGGTCTGCCCAATGCGCCACCTCGTCCGCGGCAGGATGCAGATAGGGCAAATCCGCCGGGATCGAATCCAATCGCGTCTCAAAATGGAAAGGCAGGCTCAGGGGTGGCACCCAGAAATCCCAACCATCAGAAGGGAAAGGTTCGTCGAAAGCGATAGCCTCATCGAGCCCATCCAGGGTGGCGAACAGCCGCTTCAAACCGGGATGGCAGATCACGCTCACCCGCGCCGCGCCGTGGGCCTTGAGCAAGGCGGCGTAACGGCAGAACTGGATCATGTCGCCATGCCCCGCCTCGAAACCGATCAACACGGCCTTGCCCGCCAGCGGCTCGCCGTTCCAGCGCGGACAGGTCATGTAATTCTCCAGGGGCGCATACCACTGCCGCGCCTCCATGCAACACCAACCCTCCTCATAGCGCCCCTGGCGCAACAGCAAATAAGCAAGGTTGAAACGGGCCTTGGCGTAACCCGCATCCAGGGCCATGGCGTCCCGGTAACAGCGCTCGGCCTCGGCCTCCCGCTTCATGCAGGCCAATAACACCCCCAGATTGGACAAGGGCGCCGCCGCCCCGGGGGCCAGCGCAATGGCGCTGCGATAAGCCGCCTCCGCCTCGGCAAAACGCTTCTGCCCGGTGAGCAAAGCGCCCAAATTGAGGTGGGTCTGCATCTGCCGCGGATTCAGCGCGATGGCATGGCGGTAACAGGCCTCGGCCTCCACTGCCTCGCCGCGGCCATCCAGCAACAAGCCCAGATTGGCATGGGCCTCGGCCAGATGCGGCACCAGGACAATCGCCTGCCGGAACGCCGCCTCCGCACCGGCTTCATCCCCGGCCGCCATGAGGCGGTTGCCGTCGAGGAACAGAGCTTCGGGAGTGGTGGGCAGTAGGGTCATCGACCCATTCTACGGTCCCGTGCCAAACCCCTCAGAATTCCTATAGCATCTTCGCCATTCATCCACTCCTGTCCTGTCAGCCATGCCCGATCCCAACTTCGATGCACCGCTGTTCATCAAGGAAATCCATCAGACCAACGTCGACACCGTCGCGACGCCTTATTTCTACAACGACGCCGGCTCGCCCACCTATTTGGCCCAGCCGCCTGCCGGCGTGGTGCCGTTGATGCCCGCCACCACCGATCCTGCCATGGCGATAGGCGCGGAGCATGTCGTTGCGGACGTGCTGGGCGTCAAGCCGACGCCGCCCTACGGCATCGAAACACAACTGGGTTTCGCCGCCGAGGAAGTGTATTTCGAGCCCCTGTGGGCGACGCGCACGGTGGCCGCGGCCTTCGGCATCACCCTGGTCGAACCCGGGCAGGCGGTCATGCTCAGCAGCCCGGTGGTGGAGCTGCAACAAATCGAATACGAATACGGTGTGTTTGCCGGGCATTGGTCACCCTACCAGGGCACCGGCAACACCCTGCTCAGTGTCGTGTGCTCTGACCTGGAGCACCACAACTTCCCCCACGTGTTCGCCTCGACAGACCCGACCCAGCCCCTGGTGATCTCCGTGGGACGCTACTGGCCCAAGCTCGGCAAAATCCGACTCGCCGACCTCTGGGTGCCCCAAGGCAGCGCCCTATACGTCCCGCCCAAACCGGCCTCGGACCGCCTGGAATACATCGACCTCCACAACAACCGCAACTCGGCACGGGCCTGCTGGGGCAACATTCGACAAAACAGCATCGTCACCCACACCCTGCTGCAGAACGAACACGGCTTTTTCTACTGGTACTGGAACGCCATCGCCACGGCCCATGGCCGGCCTGTGGATATCGGATAACCAGACTCGGGGCACATTCGAGCGGCACGTGGCCCACCCGATGCCCTCGGAGAGATACTGCCAAGACCCAAAAGCAAAACGGCCCTCCGAAGAGGGCCGTTGGCATGCTGGTGGTGATGGGGGGACTTGAACCCTCGACCTACGGATTATGAATCCGTCGCTCTAACCAGCTGAGCTACATCACCGAAAGGGGCGGGATTATCCTTGCTGGACGCACTTCTTGTCAAGGCGAAAGGGCTGGGAGACAATCCGGCGATGGATTTCGACATTGTGATCGTGGGCGGCGGCCTGGCCGGCCTTTCCCTGGCGGTGGCGCTGCGGCAGACGCGGCTTTCCGTGGGGCTGGTGGAAAACAAGGCGCCCTTCCGCCCCGAGGGCTGGGATGCGCGGATTTATGCGGTGAGCCTGGCCAACCAGGCTTTCTTGCAGGACATTGGCGTCTGGCAGCACATGGACGCCCAGCGCCTGTGTCCGGTGGAGGCCATGGAAGTGGCGGGCGACCGGGATGGCCGCCTGGATTTTTCCGCCTACGATGCCGGCGCTGCGGCCCTGGCCTGGATTGTTGAATCCGCCCAGATGCAGTGCGAGCTGTGGGAATCGGCCAAGCGCCAAGCCAACCTGACCCTGCTCTGCCCGGCCCGGCCCGCCGGGCTGGAGATGCAGCCCGGTGCCGCCCATTTGCTGCTGGAAGACGGCCGCAGCCTCAAGGCCCGCCTGATCGTGGCCGCCGATGGCGCCGATTCCTGGACGCGGCAGGCGGCGGGTATCGAGGTGGATTTCAAGCACTACGACCAGAAGGGCGTGGTGGCCAACTTCGCCTGCGAGCTGTCCCACCGCCATACGGCTTTCCAGTGGTTCATCAACGACGGCCAGGGCCGCGACGGCATCCTGGCCTGGCTGCCCCTGCCGGACAACCAGGTGTCCATGGTCTGGTCCACCCCCGATGCCCACGCCGACGAACTCACGGCCCTGGCGCCCGCCGAGCTTTGCGCCCGGGTGGCCGCGGCAGGGGGGCATCGCCTCGGGGCCATGGCGTTGGTCACGCCGGCGGCCGCCTTCCCCTTGCGCCTGATGCGGGCGCCCCGTAGCGTGGCGCCTCGTCTTGCGTTGATCGGCGATGCGGCCCATGCCATCCATCCCCTTTCCGGCCACGGCATCAATCTCGGTTATCGGGATGCGGCCTCCCTGGCCGGGGTGCTGGCGGATAAGCCGGAACCCATGGATTGCGGCGATCTTGCCCTGCTGCGCCGCTACGAACGGGCGCGCAAGGAGGAAGTGGTGGCCTTGCAGGGGGTGACGGACAGCCTGCACCGGCTGTTTTCCCCATCCTGGCAGCCCCTGGCCCTGATTCGCAATACCGGATTGAACCTGACCAACCGTTTGCCTGTCCTAAAAGACGTATTGATCCGTTACGCGCTGGCTTCCTGAGCCGCGCCCCTTCAACGCAGCACCCAAGCCTTTCCACTTCTGGAGCTTTCATGAAACGATTCGCCCTCCTCCTGCTTGCGGCCCTTGCCCTGCCCGCCTTTGCCGACAGCAGCGAAGCCAACATCAAAAAATCCTTCGAGGACAAACTCAAGGCCAAGGTGGAGAAGGTGACCAAGGCCCCCATCGGCAACCTTTACGAAGTGGTGGCCGACGGCCAGATCTTCTACACCGATGAAAAGGCGGCCTACTTCCTCCACGGCAACCTGTTCGAAATGAAGTCCATGAAGAACCTGACGGCGGAGAAAAAATTCTCCCTGCTGCCCTTGGACCTGGCCATCAAGACCGTGCGCGGCAGCGGCAAGAACGTGATGGTCACTTTTGAAGACCCCAACTGCGGTTACTGCAAGAAGCTGGCGAAGGACATGGCCAAGCTGAAGGACGTGACCATCTACACCTTCCTCTACGCCGTGCTGGGAGACGATTCCGTGACCAAGTCCAAGGTGATCTGGTGCGCCGCCGACCGCAGCAAGGCCTGGAACGAATGGATGCAGAGCGGCATCCAACCCGTGGCCGCCGCTGCCAAATGCGATGCCAGCCCGACCTTGGACAAGGTGATGCAACTGGGCCAGCAACTGGGTGTGCGCGGCACCCCCTTCATGATGTTCGCCAACGGCCAGCAGAGCCCCGGCTACATTCCTTCCAGCGAAATCGAAAAGCTGATGGGCAGCCCCATCGGCGGCTGATCGGGTCCTGATCGAAAACAAACAAGGGGCGCCGCGGCGCCCCTTGTTTGTTTGCCGTCGGCTTGGTTCAGGCCCGCTTGCCGAAACGTTTCTTCTGCACCACCCAACCCTCCAACTCGACTTCCGAGTTTGCCGCGACATTGTGTTCCAACCAGCATCGGGTAGGTGCCGGACAGAAGGTATCGCGCACCGTGGCCCCTTGCAGCCCGGCCGAGGACAGGGCGGCTTGGATGCCGGCCACTGCTTCCGGCGCGAGTTCCCGAACGATGAAGACCAAGCGTCCCTGGTGGTCGCCGAAGATGCTTTGCTCGGGCCATTGGGCAAGGTTCACCGGCGGATACGCCACATCCTGCACACAGTGGATAACCCGCGGCTTGGGGTCGCCGGCAACGTTCATCAGGCCCTTGATACGCAATAGCTGCGGCCCGTGGGCCTCCAGGATGCGGCCCATGGCGATGGCAAAGGCCAGCCAGGTCACCGGCGCGTCGAACTTCACGACAAAGCTGTTCACCAGGCCGTCGTGGCGGGCCGGTGGCGGCACGGTACGGGGTGCAGCGCCCTTCCGGGTCCAGGCCATCTGCCCGGGCGTGACGAGGGTCGGCTGGGCGCGGGCCTGTTCCTCCCCCAACCAGGTGGCCACGTCGGCGGACTTGCCGCTGCTGGTGTAGATGCCGCAGCCGAACACGGCATCCGGCGCCACCCGGCCGTTGTGCACTTCAATGTGGGGCGCGCCGGGGTTGAGGACATCCAGCTGCCGCTCCAGGGCGGCGCGAACATCGGCCCCGGCCAGATCGCACTTGGTCATCAACAGGCGGTCCGCCATCACCACCTGGCGCACCGCCTCCCGATGCACGTCGAGCTGTTGCAGGGCATGGGTGGCATCCACCGCGGTGATGACGCCGTCGCAGCGATAGCGGGCCGCGACAAAGCGCTCCTGCATCAAGGTGTAAACCACCGGCACCGGATCGGCCAGGCCGGTGGTTTCGATCACCACCCGCAGCACCGGCGGGATCTCCCGGCGCGAGCTGCGCTGGGCAAGGTTCTTCAGCGCCTTGACCAGATCGCCCTGGACGCTGCAACAGATACAGCCGGAATCGAGCACCAGCAGGGTTTCGTCCACCTGATCCACCAGGTGGTGGTCGATGCCCACCTCGCCGAATTCATTAATCAGCAAGGCGGTGCCCGCCATGTCGGGATGGGACACCAGATGGTTGAGCATGGTGGTCTTGCCTGCACCGAGAAAACCGGTGAGCAGGGTGACGGGGATACGGTGGTCAATGGGTGCCGCTGATGGGGCTTGGGTCATGTTGGTCATGGTGTTTCCTTTTTTACAAACGGACAATCACATTGCCTAGAACCCTTCCGGATTCGACGGCCTCGTGGGCCTGGGCGATCTCATCCAAATCGAAGGCCGCGCCTATCGTATGGTCCAGCACATTGTTTTCCAGCAACTGGGTGATGCCCTCCAGCGCCGCGCGACGGTCGGCGACCAGAAGCTCGTAGACCAAAAAGAATTTCAGGGAAATCGAGTTGAACAGCATGGGGCGGAAAGGGATGGCCACGGCACCCATGTCGTTGGAACCGTAGCTGACCAAGGTGCCGTGGGGCGCCAATGCGCCCTGCTCCAGCAAGCGAACGGTGGACGAGAAATCCATGTCGATGATGGCGTCCACGCCGCGCCCCGCAGTCATCTCGCGGATGCGCTCGGCCACCGGCTCACGCTTGTAGTCGATGGTTTCCATGGCGCCGGCCTGTACGGCATGACGGGCTTTCTCCTCGCTGCCGACGGTGCCGATCACCCGGGCGCCGTTGCATCTGGCGGCGATCTGCGTGGCATAGTGGCCCACCGCGGAGGCGGCGCCCACCACCAGCACGGTCCTGCCCTGCAAGGCGCCGAGCAGACTTATTCCATGGAAAGCCGTAAGGGCCGGAATGCCCAGGCAGGCGCCGGCTTCGAAGCTGGTCGCCGCGGGCAGCCGCACGGCCTGGCGGGAAGGCACCACAATGTATTCAGCGGCGGTGCCCATGGATCGCTGCCACTGCCCGTTCCACACCCAGACGCGCTCACCCAGCCGGCCTGGAGCAACACCGTTGCCGATCTGATCAATGATGCCGGCGCCGTCGCTATGGGGCACCACACGGTCGAAATCGCCGAGAGGGCGGCTGCGGCGGGCCTTCACATCGGAGGGATTGACCCCGGAAACCGACAGTTTGACGCGCACCTCGCCCGGACCGGCTTGGGGCGTCGGCAATTCGCCGATCACCAGCACCTCCCGCGCCGCGCCGTTGTTGCTGTACCAGGCTGCCCGCATATCTTCGCCTCCTCAATCCATCACTGCGTCCAGATGTCGATGTCGGCCTCGGTCAGCACCGGGCCCAGTCCCTCCACCCGGGACAACAAATTCATCACCACCTGGATCAAGTCCACCGCCAAGCCGTAATCCAAGGGCTCCAGGCCTTCAGAGTGCGCCACTTCATAACTCTTGGCCAAGGTTTTCTTGGCGGTCGCGTCCATGACCATCAAATAGGGCAGCAGCAGGAACAGGGGAATCGCGGTATTCGGCCGCAGCCCCTTCCAACGAAAGGCGGCCAGGGTCAGTACGTTGCAGGCGTTGTAGGCAATATCGAAGCGGCTCTCCGTCGCCAGGGCCTCGTTGCGGGCGTCGATCAGGCGACGGCGGCCGGCACGCACCAGTTGCTCAAACTCGTTCTGGGCACTGGGAGCGAACTTCAATTTGCCCATGCGCACCAGATCTTGCAGGCTGGTTTCACTTATCGTCATATCCATATCCACTTCACGAATCCATCGGCGCCGACGCCACAGCCCGGTCGTCACCCAAAATGAAACAAGGCCACCTTGAGGGCTGTTCTCCTCAAGATGGCCGCGTACTACATTGCCATCACTTGCCGCCGGTGGCGACTTCCTCGAGCTTTTCCAGGGAAACGTCGTTTTCCTTGACGCCCTTGGGATCGGACTTCATGTTGGAAGACCAGGTGGTGGAGTGCTTGCGCTTCACGTCGATGACGTGGCCCACCACGGGCATCACCGCCTTGTAGCCGTCCTCGCCCACGTCGGGACGGTTCTGGAAGATCATGTACTTCCAGAACTCACCCTTCTGGTCGTACATCTCGCCCAGGTAGGGACGGGGAAAGTCCACTTCCATGTACACCACCTTCTTGCTGTAGGGGTGCTCGGCCGGGGGCGTGCCTTCGATCACATAGACTTCCCGCGGCTCCCAGGCGATGTTCTTGGCCGGGAAGAAGTAAGGCGCTTCGGTCAGACCGACGGAGGGGAACTCTTCAGGCGTGTCCTTCTTCGCCTTGTCCACGCTGACTTCCGGGCTGTGGGCGATGGCGAACACCCAGCGCTTGCCGATCAACTTGTTGGCGCGGTACTTGGTGGGGAAGGCATCCCAGATATCCCAGTCGTCGTAGAGCTGGTCGGTGCCGCCGATGGGGTCCATCCAGGCGCCGCCGGAAAGGCGACGGGTGCGCCGCACCGACTTCAGATAGGCCCAGGTGTCATCGGGTTTCTTGGAATCGGCTTGGTTGTAGCGGATGGAAAAGGTGCCCAGGCCGCGAATATCCTGCGGGCTGGTGGCGAACAGATAGGTCTTCTGGGCGATGGTGCCGTCGCCGACAGTGGTCGGTCCGCCGTCCAAACGGCCTTCCATGTAGTAACGACGGGACTGCCAACGCTGGACGCGCTCAACACCCTTGTCGCCGGAGATGAAGACGAAGGAAATGTCCCGCAGGTCCATGGTGGAGCCGTAGGTATCGGCCCGCAGGTTCCAGATGATCTTGTCGCCGGCGGTGGGATCGTCCATCTTGATCACTTCCGGCGGGAAGGGCTGGCCGGCCACCCAGTTGCTCATGGTGCGGTCGGACGGGTTGAACTTCACGGTGGAGATGTTCTTCTTGGATGCCTCGACATACTTGGGGTCCATGGCGATCTTCTTGGAATGGGCGATCTTGATGGTCAAGCCCATGTTCTTGATCATCCATTCCATCTTTTCCGGAATCATGCTGCCCACGGTCTTGCCTTCGAAGGTCTCGTTGCGCACCTTGTCCAGGTTGTCCTTGGTGATGACGAAGCCGGGCTCGAGTTCCGCTGCCTGGGCCGCGCCCAGGGCGAGACCCATGATCGCCAGGGCGGTCATGGCGCTTCGGGCGCGACCGCTGGGCTGTTTTTTCTGATTGCTTGCAAACACTTTATGTCTCCTTTGCTTAGAACTGCCGTGTCAAACGAAATACGAGCTGGTCGTCATGCTGGAACCAACCGAAGAGCTGCGTACCGGGCGTGTTGGTATCGAACAGCTTGGTGCTTTGCGCGGTAGCCCAGAACATGTCGGCTTCCACCTTCAAGCGCCAGCTATCCCCGAGCACAAAGTCCACAGCGGGGATGAAGAAGCCGCCGCCATTGTTCAAGTCCGCGCCGATGGCGAAGGACGGGTTGATGGTGTCGCTGCGATAATTGAGCACCGTGAAGGCGGTCAGGATGGCGCTATGCTTTTTCACCGGTGAGGCGTAGGCGAAGAAGCGGGCCAGATCGTCGGACTCCTTGTATTTCAAGATCATGGTGTCGAACAACTGAACCGACGAGAAGGAAGGCCGGCTGGTGCCGAGCCAATCCTGGAAGTTGAGGTTCTTGTCGGCACGGAACATGAAGGTCAGGGTGTCCTTCTTCATGACCCCGCCCAAACCGTCGCCCACGTGGCCGGCCACATTCGGTGCGCCGAACGCGCCGGTGCCGATGTTGTAGGGCTGATCCTTGGTGAAGGCCACTTCCGCGCTCAACACGGAATCCAACGGTGCGCTATAGCCGCTCAGGGTCACGCCATACACATCGATCTCGGGATGGATGATGTCGAAGAAGGCCCCGGTAGGCGCTTTCTTATAGGGCACGAACGCCGAGTTGGCGATAGGATCGGCGGCGAAGGTCTTGATGTAGGCGAAGGAGTAGTTCAGTGAATCGTATTCGCCGGACCAGCGGATACCACCCGTGGTGTCCTTGTAGTTGCCATCGGGATGCTTGCAGTCGGTATCCGTCACTGCCGTCAGGTCGTAGCCCTTGTAGGGCTGGGTGAACCAGCGACCGCCACGGATGTCGTAGGTGTTGCCGATGTCCTTGCAGGAATCCAGGCCGGGACGCACATAGACGTGGAGTTGCCCTTTTGCTTCCGGCACATCGATCTTGGCCGAGGCCAGCCACAGGGGCTTGCGCCATTCCTCATTCTCGCCTTCGAAGAACAGGCGCCAGCTCAAATCGTAGCCGTGCACCACGTCCATGGCGTGGAAGAAGTCGCTCTCACCCCAGACGATCTGCTGCCGACCCAGGCGCACCGTGGTGCGGTCGCCGGCCTTGAACTCCGCCCACAGTTCCCGGACTGAAGCATTGTTGTAGTTGTCCATGATGTCATGGCTCTGGCCACCGACGGCGGTGCCGTTGGTGGTGCGCAACTTCTCCAGATCCTTCAGGTAGTCGGTCTTGACTTCCTGGTCGGCGCGGGCCACGGCCTTCCATTTGACGGCGCCGGTATTGGCATCCATGTCCACCAAGGCGGAAGCGCGGATCATGGAAGCCTTGCCCTTGTCGTTCTGGGGCGTTTCCGGTTGGTCCCGCAGATTGAAGGACGCCCAGCCGCGCAGATAGCCACCCACGTGGAAGGTATTGCCGAAATCATCCGTTGCGGTGGTGCCGGAGTCGCCTTCGGCGTGGCCCAGCGGGCTCCATTGGGCTACCGCCAGCGATACGGCCAGGCCGATCAGGCGGCGGCGGTTGACGCCATTTTTTATTGCGTTTGTTGTCATGCTTCTTCCCCCGTTTAATTGTTGTTTCAGTTACTTCGATTAAGCCAATTGGACCTGCTCTTCAGCAATCGCAATCGGATGCCGCTTGCTGCCGACCACAAATTCAGGACGGAACACGTACACCATCGCCGGCATCACGAAGAGCGCGGACGCTGCGGAAATACCCAGCCAGATGGCAATCAGGACGCCCATGTCGGCCTGGAGCCGCAGAGAAGAGAAGCTCCAGATGATGACGCTGGTGATCAGGGTCAGGGCGGTGATGAGGACGCCACGACCGGCGCTCCTGAGGGCCTTGGTGATGGCCTGTTCGATGTTGGAAACGCCGTGGTGCAGCTCCTCGCGGATGCCGTCCACGATGTAGAAGGTGTAATCCACACCGAGGCCGATACCGAGGGCCACCACCGGCAGGGTGTTGATGTTCATGCCGATGCCCTTCCAGGCCATGTAGCTGAAAGTCAGGGTGTTGGAGAGCAGCACCGGCACCATGAAGAACACGCCGGCCACGGTGGAGCGGTAGGTGAAGGCGCAACAGGCCACCAGCACCAGCAGGGCGAAGGCGATGGCTTCGATCTGGCCGGACAGGATCACTTCATTCACCGCCGCCAGCACACCCACCAGGCCGCCGGCCAGCATGATCTCGGCGTCCTTGATGGGATGTTCGGCCACGTAGTTCTTGATCCGCTGCACCGCCGTGCTGATGGTCACGCCCTGGTGGTCGCGGAAGTAAAGGGTGACCGCGCCGTTCTTGGCCTGGGGATCGGCAAAGCGGTCCATGTCGCCGGGGTCGGTGCCGGAGACGAACATGTACACCAGCTCGCCGTTTTCGTTGGCGGTATTGCCCAGCTCCTGGTAGCGGGAGTTGCCTTCCCGCACCACGCGCTTGACCGCGGGCAGGATGTCGGCGAGGGAAATGCTGCCGCCGATTTCGGGCTGCGCTTCCATGTACTTCTGGAAACTTTCCATGCCCTTGAGCACTTCCGGTTCCTTGAGGGCACCTTCTTCCTTGCCCGCCACCACCACGAACATGCGGTCGGAACCCTGGAACTTGCCGTTGATGGCCGTGGCATCCTGGTTGTACTTGGAGTTGGGCCAGAGGATGGGCGAACCCGGATTGGCGTCGCCCACCTTGAGGTTGAAAGCGTAGATGCCGGTCACCACGAAGATCACCGCGGTAGCGCCAAGCACCACATAGCGCCAGCGGGTGGAAACGATGGCGATACAGACATTCAACACGCCGTCCAATACCGGGCCGATGTTGACCGGGTGCACCTTCTTGCCGCTGGTGGAAAACCAGGACAGCAGCACCGGCGTCATCAACAGGGCGGAGACGACGATGGAGAAGATCCACACGGTGCCGATATAGGAAATTTTTTCCAGCATCGGAATGGGGGTCAGCGCCACCACCAGCACGCAGCCGGCATCGGCCACCACAGCCAGGAGACCGGGCTTGAACAGGTTTTGCAGACTGGCCTTGGCTGCCGCTGCGGCGCTGGTGCTGCCATTGGCCACTTCGTCGTCGAAGCGGGACACCAACTGCACCGAATTGGAAATGGCCTGGGCGGTGATGAGGAAGGCCACCACGATCACCAGGGGGTCCAGGTGGAAGCCCATGATCTTGGCAGCACCCAATGCCCAGATGGCGCTCAGCAAACCCGCTGTCAGGGGCAGCACGGTGCCGTGCCAGCTGCGGGTGATGAGGAACAACAGCACCACCAGGGAGGCTACCGTGATGAGGAAGATGTACAGGGTTTCGGTCAGGTAGTGGCCGACGATGCCGTACAACATGGGTTCACCGACGATGCGCACTTTCACGCCATCGCCCTCGGCGTCCTTGGCGATCTCGCTGATCTGCTCGTACACCTTGGTGTAGTCGATACCGGTGTCCACGAAGTCCACCGTAATCAGGGTCGCCTTCTGATCCAGGGAAACATAGGGGCCGAACACCAAGGGGTTGTTCAGTACCGATTCCTTGAGGGTCTTGATCTCGGCATCGTTCTTCGGCAGATCGGGCCACATCAAAGGCCGGGACTCGATGCCGTCGGTGGAGGCGCGGACTTCCTTGATCTTCTTCGAGGCCAGGGAAACGATCTGGTAGCCGTCGACGTTGGAAACCTGCTGCAGGGACTTGGTGATCTTCTGCACCCGCTCCAGCACCTTCATCTGGAAGATGTCGCCGCTGTCCACTTCCAACATGATGCTGACCATGTTGGAGCCGCCGAAGGTCTGCTTGAACTGATCGTTAACCTTGATGTACTGGTGATTGCGCGGCAACAGGTCGCTGAACACCGTCTTCACTTCGATATGGGCGGCCAGATAGCCCATCACCGCCGTGATGGCCAGGACCACGGACACGACCCAGACCCGTTTGCTGATTAGCCACTCGATGGCGTGGCCGACCGCTTTGTATGTTTTGTTTTTCATGTGTTCCTCTTGAATCGATCAGTCGGCGGCGCGGCCGAATACGGAAAGGGTGCCGTTGTCCAGGTGAGCCAGGCTGGCGCCGGCCAGGACATAGCCCTTGCCCTTGTCGCCCAGGGAATGGCCGAGCACCTGGGTGTTCCAGCCGAGGTTGCCTTCGCTGACGCGGGTGGCCTTCCAGCCGGCATCGCCGCCGGTGACCATGACGCCCTTATCCCCAACGGCGACCCACTGGCTGCCGTCCCAGATCACGTCGTTCAAATGTTCCCGGGTGAGTTGGGCCACTTCCTTCCATTGCGCGCCGCCATCCCGGGTCACCAGCACCACGCCGGACAATCCCACCGCCACGCCGTTTTCGCTGTCGCGCAGGTACACGGACATCAAGCTCGACTTGACGCCGCTGCTCACCGGCTTCCAGTTCTTGCCGCCGTCGGCGGTGGTTTGGATCTGGCCGAATTCGCCCACCATGATTCCGTGCTCGCCGTGGAAGGAAATGTCGTTCCAGGCTTGGTCTTTCTCGGGTAACACCCGGGTCCAGGTCTGGCCGAAATCGGCGGTCTTCAGCACCGCGCCCATCTCGCCCACCGCCCATGCGGTGCCGTTATCCGTATTGCGGACATTGAGCAGTTTGTTGGCCACCTCGGATTTCGGCACCTGGACGGGCGCCCAGGTCTTGCCTCCGTCGGCCGTACGGATGACCACACCGTCGCCGCCGACGGCGACAGCCTGGTCTGCACTCCAGGCCGCCAGGCCCTGCAGATTTTCCTGGGTGGGCGCCGTTTGAGCAGCCCAGGTGGCGCCGCCATCGTCACTGCGGATGACCTTGCCATTGCTGCCGGCGGCCCAGATCACTTTGTCACTGGGCATGGCCACGCCCATGAAACGGTCGCGGCGTTCAATGGCCGGCGGCTTGACCGCCGACACCATGGCCTCGGCCTTAACGAACAAGGCCGCGTACAGGAGGCCGCCGACAATCGAGAACGGAATCAGCGACGTCACGATGGTGACCACCAGCCGTGCGGATTTCTCAAACTTCCCCAAGCTCTTTAACATTTCCCACCTTTCCTGATGCTTCACATGTCTCACTACGCACTGCGTGGACTTGCGCACCGTCAGGCTTGCTGCGCCATGACGAATTGCGATTGCCGACAAACGTTGCGAACCGAAGGGGCTCGAATCCAAGCCCTTCGCCAATGTCGGCGCAGGGCACGTCGAGCACGTTCCACACCCCTATTAGCAACACAGATGCCACGTTTCGAATGGCATCCATCTTTCATTGCAAGATGTTGTTTATCTGTGAACTATTTCCATCTAAACAACGATGGCGTCCGGGAGAAATTCCTTTTGCGTCGCACCAAGCAATTGGAGTTCGGACGCTATCGGCGGCCGGGCGTTTGATTGCCGGACGCCTGTCCGAAAATGAGGAATGCGTTAGCGAGAAAGGCTGGCCTGGTGCCGACCCGGCAGCCGACGCACGAAAGCAACAAGACCTGCATTGCATGGCAATGCATCGTCCTGAGGGGTTGCGGAGTCACGGGGAAAAGAGGCGAAAAAAAAGGGGGAGGCGATACGCCTCCCCCGAAAAACACGCTGCCAAGGCAACATGAGGAGAACACTATTTCATTTCACGACCTCAACCGCGCCAGACGCTCCAGCACTTGTTCCGGCTGGGCATCGCGGGGAATTTCAACAAAGTAAAACTGGTTCTGCGCCAAGGGGGCGGCATCCTGCGTCCATAGGCTGGCGCTGATGTCCACACCATGGGCGCTGCCGGCGACGGGAAGGCCATCGGCGCCGATGAAGACGTCGATGTCGGCCAGTGCCGGCGCTTCGGACAAGGCCCCGCCGCCCAGGCGCAGGGCCAGGGGCCAGCGGTAGTGCTTGGCGACGTTGACCATGGGCCGGTACAGCTCGGCATTCACCGGGCCAGGCAATACATCGCCCGGCGCTTCCTCGAACAGGATGCCCCCCACCGGCAGGCTGGATACCGAACGCACCAGATCGGCCACATACATGGCGGCATCCTCGATGTTGTCGTCATCCAGTTCCACCTCGCGGTCCACGGCCCGGTTGGCCAAATGCAGCCAGAACCGGGGGGAAGGCATGGCCAGCACCACCGGCGCCTGGCCGCGCAGATGGGCGACCACCGCTTCGACGATCTCGGCCAGCAGTTCCCGCGGCGCGGTTTGTTCCAGCAGCTTGCGCAGTGGGAAGGACAGCTTGCGCTTCGCCGTCAGCTCCGCCTTGGCGGCGGGATTGCGTTGCAGCCAGGCGTCGAACAGCTCGCCGACTTCGATCACTGCCACATCCGGCTTCAACAAGCCCTGGGCCTGGGAAAAATACGCGAGGTATTTGCTCGCGCTTTCCCAGGGATCCCCGGATTCGCCCAGCAGCAGGCGTCGGGTGTAGGCCGACGCCTTGAGCCATAGCCGCAGGCCAACTTTGCCGCCCTCGACGGGCAGAAGATCGGCGAGACTCTGGCTCATTGCTTCTCGTCTCCCAGCGCGCCCAGTTTTTCCAGACGGGCTTCCAGCTCATCGATGCGCACATCCTTGGGATTGCGCATGTAATTGGGCTTGGGATCGTTGGCGCTGCGGGCCGTATCGGGGCCGCCGACATACAGGGTGCCGACGTCGTCGCCCCAGCAGCCGAAGTAGGGCAGATGGGCGGGCGGCTTGGGCTGGTTCCACTCCTTGACGAACTGGGCGAAGGGCTTGCCCCGGGCAATCCGCGCCTTGCGCTCGGCATCGCGGGCGGCGCGGGTGGCATCGTGGTTGATGGCCAATGTCGTGGAATCGAACTTCACCTGGTACAGACGTTCCGCCACGGCATGGGAAATCAGGCCTTCCTCGATGTCGCGGATCACGCCCGCGGGATCCCGTTCCAGCAGATCGCCGTAACCGGCACCGGCGCCCTGGGAGATCATGAACAATTCACCGCGCTTGGAAATCTCGAAGCCCATGCCCATGTGGTGGGTGGTGTAGCTGGCCCCTTCGAAGGGCTGTTCGTTCATGATTTCCTCGATGGAGTGTTTGAACTTGTGGGGTTCGTTCTCCAGCACCTCGTACACATCCACGCCCTTCACCTTGCAGAGGGGATAGGCGCCGCAGGAGTAGCCGCCGAACAAGCCTTGCAGGGGGGGGATCTTGGCGCCCTGGCAGACGGTCATGAAGCCCCATTGCTCGGAGTCCTTGGTCGCCACCATCATGGTGTAACCCTGGCCGCCGCGGTACTTGCCCGGGGCCACGGCATCGCGGGTCATCTTCTTCGACACCAGTTGCAGGAAGGGCACTTCCTCTTCGTTCAATTCCTGCTCGCCGATGTCCGCCATGGTGGCGAAGATCGGCGCCAGGGCATGCTCGCCGTCCTTGTCGGCCCGGGCGCCGTGGCCCATGCCGTTCAAATCGGCGCAGAGGTTGCCCAGGGTTTCGCCGTGCTGGCTGACACCGCCCCAGATGAAGGTGTTGATCATGTTGAAGGTAGGGGCGTGCACCTTGGTGTACTTCTCCGGGCAGCTGTAAAGGAACTTGGCCACGGCATGCTGGGCGCAAGTGAAGCCGGTGAAGATGGACATCAGGCTCTGGGAGTTGGGCGCCGCGTAGGAGCAATCGACGATGGAATGGGGATCGGTGATCACTTCGATGGGGGCGAAGGCCGCCTGGCCCCGGGGCAGGTCGGGCCAGACGTAGCAGAGGAACATCTGCGCGATCATGCCCTTGAGGCCGGCCAACACCGTGTTGGTGGCGCGGTTGGTGAACTCGGGGCTGGAACCCCGGAAGTCGAAGACCAGTTTGTCGCCGGTCTTGGTCAGCTTGCAGTTCATCTTCACCACGCAGTTTTCGCGCAGGGTCGAATCCTGGATGATGTAGGTGCGCACCGACATGTCGGGCCACTCGCTGATACGGCGGGTGACTTCGGCCTTCACGTTCTCCATGGACAGACGCAGGGTGGACACCAGGGCGTCAGGGCCTTCGTTGCGCAGCACTTCCTCGACCCGCTGTTTGATGCGCAGGCAGGCATACAGCTTGACCTTCATGTCTTCGTACTGGAGCTTGGGCTCCCGCACGGAGTTTTGCAGGAAAGTCAGGATGTCGCGCTTGATTTCGTAGTTTTCCACCACGCGGAAGGGGCTCATCTTGAGGCCTTCGTCGAAGGAGGTTTCCGCCATGGAGGGCATGCCGCCCGGCTCGATGGCGCCGTTCTCGCCTTCGTGCACCGTGGAGGCCACCCAGCACACCAGCTTGCCTTCCCAGAACACGGGAATGATCATGGACTGGTCGGTGTTGTGCACGTTGCCGTAGCGGGAGTCGTTGTGGATGAAGCCGTCGCCTTCACGCACGCCCACGGTGGGATCGTTCATCCAGTTCTTGATGATGAACTTGATGGGGTGGTGCACCAGGGTGGAGAAAATCAGCACACCGCCGGCACTGGCGATGGAGAGGTCGCCGGAAGCCGTGTACACGCCGGTGATCACGTCCCCCCACTTGGCGCCGGGAGCGGCGCCCATCTGCTCCACCATCTCGTAGCCTTCATCACAGCCGGCCTGGATCCGGTCGCGCAATTTGGCGACGGTGTGCACGTCGCTGATCTTCTTGATGGAGGCTTCCTCGTCCTCGGTACGGGGCATCAGATCATGGCGGCGCATGATCTCGGGATCGGGGCCGAGGAACAGCGTGGTGTCGGTGAGGAACTTCTTCAGCAGCGCCACTTCCTCTGGGCTGGGAGCCTTGGCTCCCACAGGTACTTTTACGTCGTTCATATTCAATCCTTCAGTGTATGGTTCCAGTGGATTCCGGGCTCAAGCGCGCAGGAACCAGGAGGCACCTTGTTTGGCGGCAACGAAGTTCCAACCCGGATCGACCAGATAGGTGGTGACTTCCGAGGCGACAATCGCCGGGCCGGCAATCTGCACGCCGGGCTCGATGTCCTTGCGATCCCAGACGGGGGTATCGAAGGAACCTTCGTGGCCGACGAAGTAGCACTTGCGGCTGCTGGCGGGAGGAGGAGGCGACTTGCGCTGCTCTTCGGGCACCGGCTTGATGTCCTCGAATTGGACGGTTTCCAGGCGGACAAAGGCGGCGACGCGGATGGTGTTGATGCGGATGCCGGCCTCCGGCGCCTGGCTGCCTTCGCCGAAGCGCTTGCCGTAGTCCTTGGAGAACTGGTCGATGATGGCCATCACGTCACCCGGGCCTTGCAGTTCATGCATGGGGATCACCGCGGTGGTCTGCACCAGTTGGTTGCCGTAGCGCATGTCCAGTTCCAACTGATGCTGGATCTGTTCCTTGGGCACGCCCTGGCGGATCAAATCCTGGGTACCGCCTTCCTTGAGCTCGGCGACGATGCTGTTGAAGCGATCGTAGTCGTCGTACACCTTGCGCGAGTTGGAGTCGTACAGCACCATGTACAGGGACTGCTCATGGATGTGCAACTGGTGCATATTGCCGGCGCCGACCGCGGAGAACACGGAGCTGAAGGGGGGCGCCAGGATCTTCTGGATGCCCAGGTTCTGGGCGATGCCGCAGCAGTGCAGGGGACCGTTGCCGCCGTAAGCCAGGTAGGTGAAGTCCTTGGGGTCGTAACCCCGGGCACGCAGCTCGGTGAACAGGCCGTTGGCCATGTTGTCGTCCACCTTCTGCCGGATCAGCAGGGCGGCCTCGATGGTGGAACAGTCCAGCTCCTCGCACAGGGCGTCCTCGATGGCGGCGGCGGCACGGCGGGGATTGAGGGGAATGGAGCCCCCGGCGTAGTTCTTCGGATCCAGATAGCCCAGCAGCAGGTCGGCATCGGTCACGGTGGGGTTCATGCCGCCGCGGTCGTAGCAAGCCGGGCCGGGGTCGGAACCGGCGCTTTCCGGACCGCACTTGACGGTTTCGTACATGCGGTCGTAGCTGGCGACGGAGCCGCCGCCGGCGCCCAGGGTCACCAGGTGCACCATGGGCACGGAGACCAGCCAGCGGTCGATGACCGGGTTGAAATCGTAGTGCTTGATGCCGCCTTCGACGACGATACCGATGTCGTAGCTGGTGCCGCCCATGTCGGTGGCCACCACATTGCCCAGGGCTGCCTGCATGGCCAGATGCTCGGAGGCGGCGATGCCGGAAACCGGACCGGAGTGGATGGTTTGCAGGGCGTCGGTGGAGTTCAGTTGGGCCATGCCGCCGGAGTTATGAATCACCAGCATGGGCTTTTCATATTGGTGGGCGCGCAGGTTCTGCTCCAGGGCGGAGAGGGCGTGGTACATGGTGGAATGGAGATAGCCGTCCACGATGGCCGAGGTGGCCCGTACATACTCGCCCTTACGGCCCGCCACCTGATGGGACAGGATGATGGGAATCGCGCCGAGCAGGTGGGAGGGATATTCCTCCAGCAGGATTTCCTCGATGCGCTGCTCGTGCATAGGATTGACCACGGAATTCACCAGGGCCACAACGATGATCTGGGCGCCGCCGTCCACCAGGTCGCGAATCTGCTGACGCACGTCGTCCTCGTCCAGGGGCATGACCAACTTGCCCTGGAAGTCGAGGCGTTCGCGCACGCCGCGGATCATCTGCGGCAGCACCAGGGGGTCGGGACGGGAAGCGGCGGGCAAATCCTGCTGGCCCAGGTAATCCAGGCCTTCGCCGTAGCCCCGGGCGCGGCTCAAGGGCACCGTGGCTTCGAAGCCGGCCGTCACCAGCATGCCGATGCGGGGCCCCTTGTGTTCGATCAGGGCATTGGTACCGAGGGTGGTGGCGTAACGCACCGAATCCACTTCGGCCAGGATTTCTTCCAGTTCCAGGCCGAGCACGTGATAGGCCTTGCTCAGGGCTTCATTGAAACCCAGGGCCAGGTTGTGGTGGGTGGTCAGGGCCTTGGCCTCGATGTATTGGCCGTCCCACACCACGAAACAATCGGTGAAAGTGCCACCGATATCGACTGATACGCGTCTCATACGATCTCCTTAATTCTCCATGCCGCGCCGCCGGAGGCGGCGCGGCCATTGCTGTTAGTGGCCGCTATGACCGGCGCCGAGCACCACTTCCGGACCGGCGACGGGTTCCTTCACTTCCTCGCGGGTGGACCATTGGGCGCGCAGGGCGGGCAGGTCCACTTCCATGTCGTAAAGGGGCGGGTGGCCGGGAATGGCATATTCGGTTTCCACCTGGGTGCCGCAATGGGGGCAGTAGTACTCGAGGATGCGCACCCACTCAGGATCGGGGCTGAAGGTGAAACGGTACTTTTCCGGGTCGATGATGGGCGGATGGATTTCCCGCGGATCGCGGTTGTACACCAGCATGCCTTCCTTGTAGCTCTTGGTGGCGGGGCCCACGACGTGGTTGCACACCCGGCATTCCCACTGCTCCGCATCGAGGTCGATGCGCAGGTATTCGGTCATTAGTACTTTCATGGTTTTCAGCCTTTCTTGCTCAGCAGGATGTCGCCCGCGTCGCTGATGACGAAACTCCAGCCATCCAGCACGCGGCAGGTAAAGAAGTCTTCTTCGATGATTGCCGGACCGACACCGCTGTCGCCGGTGTTGAGTTGGTTCAGGTTGTAGACCGGCACGTCGACCCGGCCCTTGCCCTTGGTCAGCAGGGTGCGCTTGCCATGGGAAGCCGCCTTGCCACCCTTGGCGAACTTGGCATGTTGGCCGTTGGCGCTGCGCAGCACTTTCACCGCACTCAGCTCGATGTCCACGCTGTCGGCTTTCTTGAATGCTGCGGGCAAGGCAATCTCGCCATTCAGCGCTTGGCTCTGTTCCTTGCCATCCACCAGGGCCGCCAAAGTCGTTTGCAGCGCGTATTGACCTTCAGCGAAGCCTTCCGCGTACATGTCGCGGGAGGCCTTGACCTTCAAGGCGGCGATGCTTTCCTTCAGCTTGGCATCGCTCACGTCATGCAAAGTCGCGGTGTAGTGCTGGGAGATGTTGCATTCACCGATGCCGTAAGCGCTGAAGACAGCGGCCATCTTCGGCACGGCCACGGTGTCGATGCCGGCTTTTTCAGCGATGCCGCAAGCGTTGAGGGGGCCGGCGCCGCCGAAGGCGAGCAAGGTGGTTTCCTTGGAGATTTTGGTGGAGCGATGCAGTTCCACCGCCACCTTTTCTTCATAGGCATGTTCCATCTGCAACAGGGCATCTTCCAGCTTCAGGCCCAAGGGCTTGGCGATGCTCAGTTCCACGGCCGTCGCTGCGCGGTCCGCATCCAGGGCCAGGTCGCCGCCGAAATAAGACGTGGGATCGAGGATGCCGCACAACAGGCTGGCGTCGGTGATGGTGGCTTCCTTGCCGCCGCGGCCGAAGCAGGCGGGGCCGGGAACAGCACCCACGCTTTCCGGGCCGATGACAATGCGGCCTTCATGGACGCGGAAGATGGAGCTGCCGCCAACGCCGGCGCTGACGATTTCGCACAAAGGGAAGGAGACGCTGATGCCTTCCACATGGCCCCGGCGCTTTTCCGCCACGGTGTCGTTGACGAATTGGCCGATGTCGGTGGTGGTGCCGCCGATATCGATGGCCACCACATCCTTGAAGCCGTACAGACGGGAGAAGGTTTTCATGCCTTCCATACCGCCGCGGGGGCCCGAGCTATAGGTCTTGATCGCCACGGACTTCGCCACCCGGGAGGAATCGCCGTCGTTACGGAAAATCTGCAAGGGGTTCTTGGTGCGATAGGTGCGCAGGCGATTCTCGGCGTTGTAGAGGAAGTTCTCCATGGCCGGATGCAGGAAGGAATTGATCAGCGCAGTCCAGGTGCGGCGCAGGGCGTCGCTATCGGTACTCAGGTCGCTGCCGAACAGGATGGGTACGGCGCCGAGCAGGTGACGGGGGTACTTGCGCAGGGCAATGGCCTTGAAGGCGGATTCGGCGTCCACGAAGTTCTTGTCGATGAAGCTGACCACCAGACGATTGGCGCCTGCGGCGGTGAGGTCGTTGATGGCGCGCACGACGGCGGTTTCGCTGTCTTCCCGGGACATCACGCCTTCCTCCAGGATGGCGACGCGGTCGCCCACCAGGGCTGCATACAGATCGGGGTCCTGCTCCGCCAGACGCACCACCAGATCCTTGGCGGCGCCGTGCAGGATCAGGCCAAGGCGCGGGCCCTTGCGCTCGCAAATGGCGTTGGTGCCCTGGGTAGTGGAGTAGCGGATCAGGTCCACTTCTTCCAGCAGGCGAGTGACGTTCTGCTCGCCGTAGATGACGCCCGACGCCTTTTGCAGGCCTTCGAAGAAACACTTGCTCAGGTCATAAGGCGTCGTCAACACCTTGGTCTTGTTGACCGACCCGTTGTTTAAGATGCAAATATCGGTGAGGGTGCCACCGTTATCGATATTGATTTGTAGTCCCATGCTGCCTTACCTCCTGCCTACGGTTTGCGAACTATGTGTGTACTGGTTTCGCGGCGACTGAGCGGCGGGCGCCTGCCCTCCGGACTGCCAACCGCTGCGAAATTCCTGGTGTTGGCGGTTGAGTGTTGCTCCCATGAAAGAGCACATCCCATTGCCCATTCAGCAAAGCCCATGCCACGATGTGCTTTAGATTTAAGTGATTGAAATTTCGTCCTTATCCCGCGAGGTCCGTTGGGGACGGAAAATATCGAGCGTCCGATTTCCGGATGCACGTCCGAATGTTGGATGTACAAGGACGACCGATGCCGAACACTCGCTTCAAGGAAAACGCACGCCATCAGGAGGTGCATCCGCATGAATGCCCATGGCATTCATCGGAATGGCGCGGGGAAATAAAAAGACCCGCCTCCCCCCATGGAAGACGGGCCGGGGTTTTCGGGCGGCTAGGGATTAATCGGACAGACCCATGTTCGCCACGTATTCGGTGGCGTCCCGGGTACGCTCGGCGAGCTTGCGCACTTCGTCCGCCACCACGGCGAACCCCCGCCCCGACTCCCCCGCCCGGGCGGCTTCGATGGCGGCATTCAGCGCCAGGAGATTGGTCTGGTTGGCGATGTCCTTGATGGTCATCATGATCTCCGAAACCTTCTTCAAATGATCTTCCAGCTGCTTGCGCTGATGGGCCTCGCTCTCCCTGAGGACGGCTTCCTGGCGTATCGCCTGGACATCGGTCAACGCCCCCACCGCGCGCAAGGGCGTACCATCCGCCGCGCGGCGGGTCTGCCCTTTGGCCCGATACCATCGGTAGTCGCCGTCCTTGCAACGCAGCCGGTATTCAATATCGTAGGGCGTCTGGCCGCTGCGGTCCGACAGGTGGCGGACAAAGGCATCCAATACCCGGTTCTTGTCTTCCGGATGGATGCGCGACGCCCAACTGTCCAGCACATCGGGGAATTCCTCCACGGTATCGAAGCCGAGCAGGCGGCGTAGTTGATGGGACCACCAGAAGGCGTTGGCCGGATTGACCGGATCCCCCGCCATCACCTCCACATCCCACAGGCCGTCGCTGAGCATTTCCAGGGACAGTTCGAAGCGGGTCACGGCGGTATCCAGTTGTCGCTGGCGGATTCTCTCCTCGGTGATGTCCACCAGGGAGCCCGCCACCCGCAGTGGTTTGCCCGCTTTGTCGCGCAGGGTTTCGCCGCAGGCGCGGAACCAGCGGTACTCGCCGTTCTTGCAGGCAATCCGATAGGTGACGTCGTAAGGGGTGCGTCCGGAGTAGTCGTTGAGATGGCTGCTGAAAGCGGCCAGCGTTCTTTCGCTATCGTCGGGATGCAAACGGGTCGCCCAGCTACTCAACACATTGGGGAATTCGCTTTCCTCCTTGAAGCCGAGCAATGCGCGGAACTGTTCCGACCACCAGATTTCCTGGTCCGGCTTGATCTGGCCGGGCGGAACCTCCATGTCCCACAGGCCTTCGCGGGTGGCCTTGCGCGCCAGTTCGAAACGGGTGCGTAGTTTTTCGGCGTCGTTTTCCGCTTGCAGCAATTGCGCCTTGAGGGCCTTGTTTTCCGCCTGGGCCGCATCCGCTGTTTGCCGGGCCGATTGCAGGCGATCTCTGACCTGCTGCCAGCCTTGTCTCAACTTTTCTTCCGCCGCGACGAAGGCATCGCCCTTCAAGGGCCAGTGCACGCCTTCTCCACGCAATAGTCCATCGGCCAACGCCTCGAGCGCATTGGCTATCCTTGTACGTCCGATCCACATTGCCATCCCCTCCTTGAGTCTCTTCTTGTTTTCCAGCGCTCCGGCCAGATGGCCGGAGCGCCGCATCCGCCGGGTGTTCCCGGTCAGATCACTTCATCGGCCAACCATTGCCGCAATTGGGTCTTGAGCACCTTTCCATAATTGTTCTTGGGCAGACTGGTGACCATGCGGTATTCCTTGGGTCGCTTGAAACGGGCGATCTGCGCCAGGCACAGGGCATCCAGTGTGGCCGGCGACAACCGGGCATCCCGTTCGCAGACCACGAAGGCCACCACCTCCTCTCCCCACTCCGGACAGGGGCGACCGACCACGGACACTTCGGCCACCTGCGGATGGGACAGCAGCACTTCCTCCACTTCCCGCGGATAGATGTTGGAACCGCCGCTGATGATGACGTCCTTGGATCTGTCCTTCATGGTGAGGAATCCATCCTGGTCGAAAACCCCGATGTCGCCGGTATGCAGCCAACCGTTGCGCAAGGTGTTCTGGCTGGCTGCCGGGTTGTTCCAATAGCCCGCCATCACCGTGGGTCCGCGCACGGCGATCTCGCCGCTTTCCCCTGGCGGCAACGGTTGGTCGTCGGCGTCCAGCACCCGCACCTCTACCACCGATTGGGGCAGTCCGACGGAACTCAGGCGTTCCAGGTAGCGCGGGTGGGCGCTGTTGCCCAGATGAAATTTCGACAGCGCGGTGATGGTCATGGGGCTTTCCCCCTGGCCGTAGATTTGCACGAAGCGATTGCCCATGACATCCAAGGCGCGGCGGATATCCTCCACGTACATGGGGCCGCCACCATAGATCACGCTCTTGATGCCGGAGGAATCGGCATCCTTGGCCGCCGCATGCTCCACCAGGCGGCGGACCATGGTGGGGGCGGCGAAGAAGGAAACATCACCGTACCGGCCCGCCAGATTGAAGATTTCCTCCGGCGCGAAGGCGCCGGATTGCGGGATCAGATGGCGGGCGCCCACCAGCACGTGGGGAAAGTTGTAGAGGCCGGCGCCATGGGACATGGGCGCCGCATAGAGAATGCTGTCGCCGCTGGCGGGTATGTCCACATCGGCGAAGTAGCAAAGGGTCATGGTCAGCAGGTTGCCGTGGCTGAGCATGACGCCCTTGGGTTTGCCGGTGGTGCCGGAGGTGTAGAACAGCCAGGCCAGCGCGGCCTCGCCCTGGGGTTCCGCCGCCTCCGCGTTCTTGAAAAGGGCGCGATATTCCGCGCCGTCCACATCGACGATGGGCGCCCTGTCCTGGCTTGTGCCGGCCAAGGCCGCGCCGGTGGCTGTATCCACGAACAGCAGGGCGCAGCCGGAATCCTCCAGGATGTAATCCACTTCCCGGGGATGCAGCTTGTGGTTCATGGGTACCGCCACCAGGCCGGCATGCCAGATGGCGTAAAGGATTTCCAGGTACTGGGGGCAGTTGTGCATGAGCAGCCCGACCCGATGCCCGTGACCGAGACCGATCTGTTGACGCAGGCCGGCCGACAGGGCGCAGACGCGCCGCGCCAAGGTCTGGTAGTCATAGAGTTCCCGCTCGCCATGGACGATCGCCGGACGGTCGGGAAAGACCCGTGCGGTGCGCATGAGCAGGTTCGCCAGATTCATCCCCATCGCTGTTCTTATGTCCCATCTGGTGAGTGGTGGGGCTCCGACTGCAAGGATCGTGCACGGCCCTGCCCGGATGCGAATACCAGGAATGTCCTGTGTGAATTCAGGAATTTATCGGTGCTGCGATGCAATCCGGGCATGCCGGGACTACCCGGGGACGCGCCCAATATTCGGACGGACCGTCCGTCTTTCGTACGGCGTCGTGCGCTCCTTTCCCGCCGAGGCGGATCCACTGCGCGTCTTGCCCTTGGGGCGCCGGGATCGATCGCCCGGAAGTTCAGCAGACGCTAACTTGCCGCCACCATTGAATTTTCCTTAACCCTAAAGCAAATGGCCGGTTGCCGAATGCCGGCGCATTGCCAAAGGAATGCCTTCCCCCCGCCCGCTGGCATTGCGGTTGCTCTAGTACGTCCACCGGGCCATTGGCAGCACCCATCGTCCGGACGACGTTTATTGGAAACGGAAGATAGAAATGACGGTATGTATTGTTGGTTGGGCGCACGGCGTCTTTTCCCGGGCGCCGGAGGAGGATCTGGAATCCCTGCTCTGCGGTGTGGCCGCGGATGCCCTGGCCGATGCCGGCCTGGAGGCTGCCGAAATGGATGCGGCCTATGTGGGCGTATTCAACGCCGGATTCTCGCGCCAGGACTTCCCTGCGCCCCTGCTGTTGCATGCAGCCCCCGGTCTACGCTTCAAACCCGTGACCCGGGTGGAAAATGCCTGTGCTACAGGCTCGGCTGCGATCCACGCCGGCATGGACTTCATCGAATCCGGACGCGGCAAGCTGGTACTGGTGGCCGGTGCGGAGAAGATGACCGGGGTGTCCACCGCCGAGGCCGGCGACAACCTGCTCTGCGCCAGCTACCGCAAAGAAGAAAGTGACATCGCCGGCGGCTTTGCTGGCGTATTCGCCCGCATCGCCCAGCAATACTTCTCCGCCTACGGCGACAAGAGCGAGGCCTTGGCCCGTATCGCGGCGAAGAACCACGCCAATGCCCTGGACAATCCCTACGCCCAGATGCGCAAGGATTTCGGCTTCGAGTTCTGCAACACGATTTCCGACAAGAACCCCTACGTGGCCCCGCCCTTGCGGCGCACGGACTGTTCCCTGGTGTCCGACGGCGCGGCGGCCCTGGTCCTGGCCGATGAGGAAACCGCCCGCGCCATGAAGAAGGCCGTTGCCCTCCGCGCCGCCGTGCAGGCCACGGATTTCATGCCCCTCAGCCGGCGCGACCTGACCCGCTTCGAAGGCCCCCGTGTGGCCTGGCAGCAGGCGCTGGCAGCAGCGGGGGTGTCGTTGCAGGACCTATCGCTGGTGGAGGTCCACGATTGCTTCACCATCGCCGAGCTGCTGGCCTATGAGGCCATGGGCCTGACACCCCAAGGGGAAGGTGCTCGCGCCATTGACGAAGGTTGGGTGCTGAAGGACGGCATCCTGCCGGTAAATCGTTCCGGCGGCCTCAAGGCCAAGGGACATCCCATCGGCGCCACGGGGGTTTCCATGCATGTGCTGGCAGCCATGCAACTGACCGGTAGCGCCGGCGGCATGCAGATCGCTGATGCATCCCTGGCCGGCGTGTTCAACATGGGCGGCTTGGCCGTGGCGAACTACGTCAGCATCCTGGAACCGTTACGCGCCTGATCCGCGATAGAGACGATGCTTCAAACCGAATTATTAGCAAAGGAATCACCCAGTGACAGTGAATAAAGTCTATTCGGATGCCGGTGCTGCGCTTGCCGGCTTGTTGCGAGACGACATGACCATCATGTCGGGAGGATTCGGCCTATGCGGCATTCCCGCCGCCTTGATCGAAGCCATTCGGCAATCCGGCGTCACAGGCTTGACGGTAATTTCCAACAATCCCGGCGCCGAGGGTCGCGGTCTGGGCACCTTGCTGCCCAAGGGGCAAATCCGCAAGATGGTGAGCTCCTATGTGGGGGAAAACGCCACCTTCGCCAAGCAGTATCTGGCCGGGGAAATCGAGATGGAATTCAACCCCCAGGGCACCCTGGCGGAACGCATCCGCGCCGGCGGCGCCGGCATTCCCGCCTTCTATACCCGCACCGGCGTGGGCACGGTGATCGCGGAAGGCAAGGAAGTGCGGGAGTTCGACGGCGAGCGCTATGTGATGGAGCGGGCGCTCCATGCCGACCTGGCCATCGTCCATGCCTGGCGTGGCGATACGGAAGGCAATTTGCAATACCGCATGACCGCGCGCAACTTCAATCCGATGATGGCGACCGCCGCCACCGTGACGGTGGCCGAGGTGGAACACCTGGTGGACGCCGGGGAGATCGACCCCGACCACATCATCACCCCGGGAATTTTCGTCCAACGGATCGTCAAGTTGGATTGCGTGGAAAAACACATCGAACAACGCACCGTGCGTGCGCGCACCGAAGCAAGGAACTGAACATGGCATGGACCAGAGACCAGATGGCCGCCCGGGCCGCCCAGGAAATCCACGACGGTTACTACGTCAACCTGGGCATCGGCATTCCCACCCTCGTGGCGAACTACATCCCAGAAGGCATTTCAGCCCAATTGCATAGCGAGAACGGCATGATGGGCATGGGTCCTTTTCCTTACGAGGGAGAAGAAGATGCCGACCTGATCAACGCCGGGAAGCAAACCGTCACCACGCTGCCCACCAGCAGTTTCTTCGACAGTGCGGCATCTTTCGGCATGGTCCGGGGCGGCCACATCCAACTTTCCATTCTAGGTGCATTACAGGTGGCGGGTAACGGCGACCTGGCGAACTGGGCTGTTCCCGGGAAAATGGTCAAGGGCATGGGCGGTGCGATGGACTTGGTTGCCGGCGTCCCCCGGGTGGTGGTACTGATGGAACATACCGCCAAGGGCGAGCCGAAGATATTGAACAAGTGCACCCTTCCCCTCACCGGGGTCGGTGTTGTGGACCTGATCATTACCGATCTCTGCGTATTCGAAGTCAGGCCGGAAGGGCTCGTCTTGATCGATATCGCACCGGGTGTGACGCTGGAAGAAATCAAGGTCAACACGGAAGCGGATTTTTCTATCGATCCGACGCTCAAGTCAAAGATGCTTTAGGGCGCTGGCGCCGGCCGTTCCAAAAATCCGATCCGGATTCCAATCTTTTGCAGCGTTAAGCGCCCGGTCGGGCGCTCTTTTTTTTCGCTGAGGTGCGCAGTTTGAAGAACTGATGTCCTGGACCGGCGGAAAAAACTCCACCGGCCCAGGTTTCCGCTACTGGGGAGCGGAACGCCAGGAATCGAGGGACTCGTCCAGGGAGTATTTTTTCAACTTCAGATATAGCGTGCTCTTGGCGATTCCCAGTTGCTTGGCGGCAAGGGTTGCATTGCCGGAGGTTTCCCGCAGTACTTTGCAGATCTGTTCGAACTCGCTTCGCGCGAGACCGCTGAGATTGCCGGCACTGACTTCTTCGATCGCATCGGCCGACTTGATTGAGGTGCCTTGCAATTCCGGCGGGAGATCGTGAACCCCGATGACATCGGATTCGGTTGTCAAGATCAAACTCTCGATCAAGTTGCGCAGTTCCCGCACGTTACCCGGCCAAGCGTAAGTCTCCAGGGAAGAGAACACTTCCGGAGCAAGCGTCTTTTCCGGCAACTCATGAAATTCGCAAAGCTGCCGGATGAACACATTGGACAATTCCCTGACATCGCCGCTGCGTTCCCGTAACGCGGGAATGCGGATGCTGGTGACCGAAATCCGATAAAACAAATCCATGCGGAACCGGCCTTCGGCCACTTCCTGGCGCAAGTCGCGATTGGTGGCGGCGATCAAGCGAAAGCGCACCTGCCTGGGAGCGGTGTCACCGAGCCGATAAATCTGCCCGTCTTCCAGGACCCGCAAAAAATGGGGTTGCAGGTCGAGGGGCATTTCCCCCAATTCGTCCAAAAAGAGAGTGCCGCCTTCCGCTGCCTCGATCTTGCCGGCAACACCACCGCGGCGGGCACCGGTAAATGCGCCGTCCACGTGGCCGAACAATTCGCTGGCCAACAATTCCCGGCTCAGTCCGCCGCAGTTCAGGGCAACGAATGGACCGTCCTTCATCCGGCTTGAGGCATGAATGCCCCGGGCAAACACTTCCTTGCCGACGCCGGTTTCTCCCAATAGCAATATCGGCACGCGGGACTTGGCCAATTGAATTGCCTTGTCGGTGGCCTGCTGCAGTTCCGGGCTTTCACCTTTGGCGCCAGGAAACTCGGGGCGCTCTTCCCTTTTGGCAATGGGTGCCAATGGTTTGATGCGAAGCTTGCCCCCCCGGGGCGGAATTCTGACGGCGCTGCCGACCCGTTCGCCCTTGTCGAAAATCGGCTCGATCCATTCTGGACGCAACCAATCCGGCAACTCTTCGCCGCGGGCCACGGCTTCCCTGCCTGCGTCCGTCAAACCGGAGATGCGATTCGGGCGATTCATGTCCAGCGTCTGCCCCAGGGAAACAAGGAGGGACGGTGCATGTTCATTGAGTTTGATGGGCAATCCATGGCGGTCCACCAGGATCACCCCGGTGCCGTCGCTGGCAGTGAATCGGGAAATGGAATTCTCAATCAGACGGTAACGGAACTGCATTTCCTTTTTGGCCAGGAACGACTCGATCCGGTTTGCGGCGGTGACCACCAGGGACAAGGCATGACGTGAATAGCTGCGGTTCAGTCCCGACACATCGATCACACCCAATACTTCTCCACGCAGGGGATCACGGATAACCGCGGCCGAACATGTCCATCGTTTGATGCCCTCGCAGAAATGCTCTTCGGCGTGAATCTGTACCGGCTCGCCGAGGGCAATGGCGCTGGCGACAGCATTGGTGCCGGTCATGAATTCGTTCCAATCGGCGCCCGGCATGAAGTGGATCTGCTCGGCAGCGGTCATCGCCTTGACGTCACCTTCCACACCGAGCACAACACCGCGCTGGTCGGTGAGCGCCATCACGGTGCCCGTTTCAGCCAGAAAATCGCTGGCTGTCATCATGATCGGCCGACAGGCCTCGATCAAATCGCTATGTTGGTACTGGAGGATTTCGAAATCCCGTCCATCCAAAGGGCTGGGAGCTTTTGAAATGGAAGGATCCACCTTGGCGTCGGCGCAACGTTTCCACGATGCTTCCACATGGCCACGCAACACGTCGCTTGAACAGGGGCCGCCCCTCAGAAAGCGCTCCCAGGATTCCCGAACTTTCAGTTCATGTTCCGGATTCGAAAACAGATTTCGAATGTCTCCGCCGTTCATTGTGTACTCCTCTTTCAACTATGGCTTTTGCCATAGTTCGAATGGGAATTCTGGTCGGCCAAGAGCCCTAGCCAATCCAGGAAAATTCGCACCCCTAAAAATCGATTTTTCTTTTCAAATCAAATCCTTCTTTATTTTAAATCTAATTCAACCGAAGGCAATATTTTTTGCGGATTTTCAAGGGTTCCTGTCGTTATTTCCGACTCGAATCTGACAGTTTTTGAAGTGTTTTCTCATCGGGATGGCCATCATGTTCCCGATGAGGACTCCATCGATGGAAACGATCGCGCCCGATAGGAGACCCGCCCTTTCAAAAAATGAATATTGCATTTTTCAGGAGCGTTTAATGGGGTTTTTTAGGGAGCCTGGCTTGATGCCAGGAGAGAGATATTTAGGCGGGAAATTAATACGCCGGAAAATGTCGATAACATTTTCCGGCGTATAGCGGCTCGGGAATTTAATTCTCGATAAAAAATCCATGATTTTGCGGTTGATTATATTGTCATATATTTACAACCATCCCATGGAAACCCGCATCAGCAGCGGATTTACAAGACATCAAAATAAATGGTACCCATCCGGCATACTTTGAAATCACCGGCGACGTACGCTCACCACAAACTCTCCCTTTCCGGCGTGGCGGAAATCTTGTGCACGGTGAGGTCTGCGCCGTCATGCTCCTCTTCCGCGTCGAGACGAATGCCGACCGTTTTCTTGAGCAGGCCATAAACGATGAATCCGCCGACAAAGGCGGTGGTCACGCCCAACAACGTACCGAACAGTTGCGACATGAACGTCACGCCGCCCATGCCGCCCAGGGCCTTGGCGCCGAAGATACCGGCGGCGACGCCACCCCAGGCGCCGCACAGGCCGTGCAGGGGCCAGACGCCGAGCACGTCGTCGATCTTCCAGCGGTTCTGGGTCAGGGTGAACATCCACACGAACAGGCCGCCAGCGATGGCGCCCGTCACCAGAGCGCCCAGGGGATGCATCAGGTCGGAGCCGGCGCATACCGCCACCAGGCCGGCCAGGGGCCCGTTATGCACGAAGCCCGGGTCGTTCTTGCCGGCCACCAGTGCTGCCAGGGTGCCGCCCACCATGGCCATGAGGGAGTTCATGGCCACCAGGCCGGAAATCTTGTCCAGGGTTTGCGCGCTCATGACATTGAAGCCGAACCAGCCCACCACCAGTATCCATGCGCCGAGGGCGAGGAAGGGAATGCTGGAGGGGGGATGGGCGCCGGCAATGCCGCCATCCTTGTGATAGCGGCCGCGGCGGGCGCCCAAGTGCAGCACAGCGGCCAGGCCGATCCAGCCACCCACCGCATGCACCACCACGGAGCCGGCGAAATCATGGAAATTGGCGCCGAAAGTGGCCAGCAGCCAATCCTGGATGCCGTAGGCGTTGTTCCAGGCAATGCCTTCAAAGAAGGGATAGACGAAGCCCACCAGAATGAAGGTGGCGGCCATTTGCGGATTGAACTTGGCCCGCTCCGCGATGCCGCCGGAGACGATGGCGGGAATGGCAGCGGCGAAGGTCAGCAGGAAAAAGAACTTGGTTAGTTCGAACCCGCCTTTTTGCGCCAGCTCTTCAGCGCCGGCAAAAAAACTCACGCCGTAGGCGATGCCGTAACCAATGAAAAAGTAGGCCAGGGTGGACACGGAAAAATCCACGAGGATTTTGACCAAGGCGTTCACCTGGTTCTTTTTCCGCACCGTGCCCAGCTCCAAAAAAGCGAAGCCGGCATGCATGGCCAGGATCATGATGGCGCCGAGCAATATGAACAGCACGTCGGCGGAAGTTTTGAAATTCTCCATTTTGGGGCTCCAAGCACAAAGATCGTGCGCTAGAGCAACAAATATTCCACCGATTGTTCCTATTTAAATCAACCAATTAAAAAAGATGTCGCAGTGGATAAAGCACCTATTCGGTGCTCACTTGAAAATATTGGCACCAAATAGGTGTTAATTGCCCATGCCTGTTTATTTTGGTGCATTGCCTTTCGGCAGTAATAGCCACAAGGCACCTTTTTGCTTCATTCGACCGGCGTTATCCCCTGCCTCGTTGCCGCTACCCCAGTAAAAATCGGCGCGCACCGGGCCGCGGATGGCACCGCCGGTGTCCATCGCCAGCACCATCCGATTGAGGGGGGTGTCGGATAAGGGGCGGGTGGTGGCCAGCCAGACGGGAGCGCCCAACGGTGTGGTCTTGGGGTCCACGGCAATGCTGTATTCGGGAATCATGGGCAGCCCCATGGCGCCGGGGGGGCCGCTGCCTTCCACGGGCAATTCCCGGAAGAACACCATGCTGGGATTGGCGTTGAGCAGCTCCTGCATGCGCAGGGGATGGGTTTTCACCCATTGCCGTATCCCCTGCATGGAAGCCTGTTCCACCTTGAGTTCGCCCTGATCGATCAGCCAGCGGCCTATGGAGCGATAGGGATAGCCGTTCTGGTCGGCGTAGCCGATGCGGGTGCGGCTGCCATCGCTCAACTGCACCTGGCCGGAGCCTTGTATTTGCAGAAAGAAGAAATCGATGGGGTCTTCCACCCAAAGAATGGCGTCACCGCTGCGTCGGCTCTCCTGCTTGGCCCACTCGGCACGGGAGTAGTAAGGCACCAGTTTGCGCCCTTCGATACGCCCCCTCAGCCGCATGGTTTTCAGTTCCGGGTAGAGCTCGCCCAGGTCCACCATGATCAGGTCGGAAGGCACGCCGAACACGGGCACGCTGGCCGCTTTGGTTCGCTGCCGGCTGCCCTTGACCACCGGCTCGTAATAGCCGGTCACCGTTCCGCTGCGGCTGCCGTCGGGATTGACCAATTGCCAGGGTTGGAAGGTCGTCTCGAACCAGCCGTGCAGATCGCTGCGGTCCGCCGTGCGGGCCGAGGCGCAGGAGGCGGCCCAGGTATCCTGCCGGCCCAGGCTGCGGCAGGCAGCGAGGAAACCGTCGAACACCGGCTGGAGTTCTTCCTGGCTGGCGTTATCCCATCCCGGCAGATCAGACCAGCGGGCTTCCTGGTGGGGCTTTTCCGGCGCGGGCTTGGTCGGTTCGACGGCACAGGGGCAGGCGGCTGTGGGCGCGGGTGCAGGGGCCGGCAGCGGAGGGGGCAAACCCGAGCAGGCGGACAGCAGGAGAACGGCGAGGAAGGAAAGGGAACGGGGCATGATCTGCTAGAGTCGGAGGCTTGCTGAACCGAGGATTATCCCATGTGGGCCACCGCCATCGAATTGGGGATTCCCGCCCTGCTGGTGTTTGCCCTGTGGCGCATCTGGCCCCGGGAATCCGCTGACCAGCCCAACGACAACCCTGACGCCGACACTCCGCACCATGACCACGAACCTCGATAACTTCCTGCGCCGCGCCGAATCCCTGCTGGACCGGTTGGAAGTCCTGCTGCCCCCCGCCACCGCCGCTGTGGATTGGTCGGCGCCGGCTTTCCTCTGGCGCAAGCGCCAGGGCCACGGCTGGCTGGAAGCTGTTCACCAGCCTCATCGCATCCGCCTCGACGATCTGCAAAACGTGGATCTGCAAAAGTCCCGCATCGAAAAGAATACGCGGCAGTTCGTCTCCGGCCGCAGCGCCAACAACGTGCTCCTCACCGGGGCGCGGGGCACCGGCAAGTCTTCCCTGGTCAAGGGTGTGCTGCTCGAATTCATGGGCCAGGGCCTGCGCCTGATCGAGGTGGACAAGAACGACCTGGTGGACCTGCCGCTCATCGTCGAGCAGATCACCGGCCGGCCGGAAAAGTTCATCCTGTTCTGCGACGATCTCTCCTTCGAAAACGGCGAACCGGGTTACAAGGCCCTGAAGAGCGTGCTGGACGGCTCCATTTCCGGCATGCCGGCCAACCTGCTGGTGTACGCCACTTCCAACCGCCGTCACCTGATGCCGGAAACCATGAGGGAAAACCTGGAGGCCAAACACGATGCCGACGGCGAACTGCGCCCCGGGGACACCACGGAAGAAAAAGTGTCCCTGTCGGAACGCTTCGGCCTCTGGCTATCCTTCTACCCCTTCAGCCAGGACGACTATCTGGCCGCCTGCCACCACTGGCTGAAGGAATTCGGCGTCAGCGCGGAGCGGATCGCCGCCGCCCGTACCGAAGCGCTGCAATGGGCCCAGGGACGCGGCTCCCGCAGCGGGCGCGTGGCCTGGCAGTTCGCCCGGGACTACGCCGGGCAATTGGATGCATGAGGAACGCACCGTGACCTGCAAGATCGTTCACGTCGCTGCCGCCGTTATCTACCGTCCCGACGGCGCCGTGCTGCTCGGCCAGCGCGCCCCCGGCACTTTTTACCCAGGTTATTGGGAATTCCCCGGCGGCAAAGTTGAGGCCTGCGAAACCCCGCGGGAAGCCCTGGTACGGGAGCTGGATGAGGAACTCGGCATCCAGGTGTTGACTGCCCATCCCTGGCTGCGCATCGAACACGAATATGAACACGCCCACGTCTGCCTGCATTTCTTCAAGGTCACGGCCTGGCGCGGTGAACTGCGCGATCACGTGCACACCGCCCTGGAATGGCAGACGCCGGACGCGTTCACGGTGGGCCCCATGCTGCCCGCCAACGGCCCTATCCTGAAAAGCCTCGGTTTGCCGGATTTCTATGCCATCACGCAGGCCGCCGGGCGGGGGGTCGAGCAGCAACTTGCAAGGTTGGCCGTCGCATTGGAACGGGGGCTGAGGCTGCTGCAAATCCGTGAACCCGATCTGGATGCAAAAACCCGCAGTGACTTCGCCCAGGCCGCCGTGGCGCTTTGCCATCGCTTTGGCGCCCGGGTGCTGGTGAATGATGACGAGGCCCTTGCCCGCAGTTGCGGCGCCGATGGCCTGCATCTTCCCGCACGCCGCCTGATGTCCCTGGCACAGCGTCCCGACTTTCCCTGGGTGGCGGCCTCCTGCCACAACCGGGACGAGCTGGTGAAAGCGGAAACCCTTGGGCTGGATTTCGCCGTGCTGGGCCCCGTGCAGACCACCGCCAGCCATCCCGGCCAGGCGGCATTGGGATGGGAGGCCTGCGCCGACCTGTTGCCCCGCGGCCTGCCGGTTTATGCCTTGGGCGGTTTAGGCCGGGCTGATCTCGCAACCGCCTGGAGCAAAGGCGCGCACGGGGTGGCCGCGATCCGCTCCGCTTGGGCGGACTAAACATCCAGGAGCCTGTTTCACGAGGGCTCACGGGCCGCGTAGTAAGGCGGCGGGCTAGCGTGAACCCTTGTGCGTAAGGGCCAAGAGGCAATCACCAAGAACACCAAGTTCACCAAGGTGCACCAAGAAGCGCCAAGGAAACCTGGTTGTATGGTTCTTGCCGTTCTTGGTGCACCTTGGTGAACTTGGTGATCCATTCGTCGTATTTCACTCCCCAAACCCGGGAACCAAAGCGACGCACGAGCCTGTTGAAATAGGCGCTTATCGAAGCCGCCTACTGCATGCTGGGCGGCGCTGACTCCGGGTCTTCCGGCTCATCCACCACCGGCACCGGGTATTCCTCGTTGGCCCAGGCGCCCAAATCTATCTTCTTGCAACGCTCGGAACAAAAAGGTCGCCAGACACTTTCGGGCAACCATTGAACGGCCTTGCCGCAGGTGGGACAGCGCACGGTAGTAGGCATGACGGCGAACGGGCAAAGAAGAAACTGGGCGAGGATTGTACGGCCGAGGCCCCTCGCTGCAACAACCCACGATGTCCGAGTCCGCGCGTCGGCCCTTGTCACTTTCCTGTAACCTAACAATTCGATATTTATGGAACAATGAAAATATGAATGCCGACCTTGCCGTCTCCGCCCTGGCCGCCCTGGCCCAATCGTCCCGTCTCGCCATCTTCCGTTTGCTGGTGGAGGCCGGGCCGGAAGGGCTGGCGGTGGGTGCCATTGGCGAAGCGCTGGAGATCACGCCGGCCACCCTGTCCTTCCACCTGAAGAACCTCACCCAGGCCGGCCTGCTGTTGGCTAGGCAGGAAGGGCGCTTCATCTATTACTCGGCCAACTACGGGGCGATGGATGAACTGATCGCCTTCCTCACCGACAACTGTTGCGGCGGCGATGCTTCCCAATGTTTGCCCAAGTCCCTTGCCAAACCCCTACGCCGCAAGACCAGCACCCAGTAAGGAGTTCCCATGACCGACCGCAGCTACAACGTCCTTTTCCTCTGTACCGGCAACTCGGCCCGCAGCATCCTGGCCGAAGCCCTGCTCAACCATTTCGGCAAAGGCCGCTTCCGCGCCTTCAGCGCCGGCAGCCATCCGGCGGGCAAGGTCAATCCCTACGCCATCGCGCTGCTTAAGGAAAAAGGCTTGCCGGTAGACGACCTGCGCAGCAAAAACTGGGATGAGTTCGCCACGCCCGATGCAGCGCCCATCGATTTCATTTTCACCGTCTGCGACAACGCTGCCGGCGAGGTCTGCCCGGTTTGGCCGGGGCATCCCATGACCGCCCATTGGGGCATCGAGGATCCGGCGGCGGTGGAAGGCGGCGACGAAGAAAAACGGGCCGCCTTCGCCAAGGCCTTCCTGCTGCTCCATCGCCGCATCGACCTGTTCCTCAACCTGCCCCTACAAAAACTGGATGCCTTGTCCGCCCAGGGCGAACTGAACCAGATCGGCAAGTTGCGGGAAAAGGGGGAGTGAGCGTGCAACCAGAAATCGCCGCCGCACCCGCCCCTTGCCCGGTGCAGCCCATGAGCCTGTTCGAGCGTTACCTGACGCTGTGGGTGTTTCTCTGCATCATCGCCGGTATCGCCTTCGGCCAGGGCTTGCCCGCGCTGTTCCAGGCCATCGGCCATATGGAAGTGGCCCGGGTCAATCTGCCCGTGGGGCTGCTGATCTGGGTGATGATCGTACCCATGCTGGTGAAGGTGGACTTCGGCGCCCTCCATGAAGTCCGCCAGCATGTGCGCGGCATCGGCGTCACCCTGTTGGTGAACTGGCTGGTCAAGCCCTTTTCCATGGCCCTGCTGGGCTGGCTGTTCATCCGCCATTGGTTCGCTCCCCTGCTCCCCGCCGATCAGATCGACAGCTATATCGCCGGGCTGATCCTGCTCGCCGCCGCACCCTGCACCGCCATGGTCTTCGTCTGGAGCCGGCTGTCCAACGGCGACCCGCTGTTCACCCTGTCGCAAGTAGCCCTCAACGACAGCATCATGGTGTTCGCCTTCGCCCCCATCGTTGCCTTGCTGCTGGGCATCTCCTCCATCACCGTGCCCTGGGACACGCTGGTCACTTCGGTGGCGCTCTACATCGTCATCCCGGTAATCCTCGCCCAGCTTTGGCGGCGCAAGCTACTGGCCCGGGGGCAAGCCGCCTTCGACGCCGCCATGGCGAAGATCGGCCCCTGGTCCATCGCCGCGCTGCTGGCCACCCTGGTGTTGCTATTCGCCTTCCAGGGCGAGGCCATCCTGCGCCAGCCCCTGGTGATCGCCTTGCTGGCGGTGCCCATCCTGATCCAGGTGTTCTTCAATTCGGCCCTGGCCTACGGCCTCAACCGGGCCCTGGGCGAGAAGCACAACATCGCCTGCCCCTCGGCCTTGATCGGCGCTTCCAACTTCTTCGAACTCGCGGTGGCGGCAGCCATCAGCCTGTTCGGCTTCGAATCGGGCGCAGCCCTGGCCACGGTGGTGGGCGTGTTGATCGAAGTGCCGGTGATGCTGCTGGTGGTGCGGGTGGTGAATACCAGCAAGGGCTGGTACGAGGGCGCCTGACTACAGGTTGCAGAAGGTCAGGTCGAAGGGCACATCGGCGTCCACCTGCTTGGGACGCTGGTCCACTTCGGGAGCCAGGAAGCGGATGTTGAGGGCGTACTTGCTGGCGCTGATTTCCGGCACGAAGGGCGCGCCCGATTCCAGGCGCAGACGCACCAACTGGGCAGTGCGGCCGGCCAGCATCATCTGGTAACTGCCCCGGGTCGCCAATTGGCTATCGGGACGGCCGGAGGAACGCAGCAGGCGCAACACGATCACGATGGCCTGACGAATACCCAGCATGGGCGCCAGCCAACCCGTCAAGTCGGCACGGCGCGGCGCCGAATCGCGGTTAAGCCAGAAGTGATAGGACGGCAGGTCGAACTCGCATACACCGCCGGGAATCGCGGCGCGGTTCTTGATGGCCATCAGCCATTCGTTCTCCCGCAGGTAGTGGCCGATCTTGCCCTGCATGGCCAGCAAGGCCGCGGCGGCCTGCTCGATCTCGTAGAGGGCGCCGGAGAGGGCATCTTCGGAAATATCGGGGTTGTTGCGGAAGGACAGGAGTATCTGGCGCTGACGCTCCAACTCCTGCATCAGGTCGAATTTGAGATCGGCGCGGCCGGCCACTTCAAGGATCTCGAACAGGGTGACCAGGGCCACGTGGTGGGCCTCGGCGGCATCGGCGGCAACGAAGAAGGACACCTTGTCGAACAAATCCTCCAGGCGCAACAAGGTGCGGATGCGCTCATTAAGAGGATATTCGTAGGTAATCACAGAGGGACCCGGGAGGAAGTTGGCCGATTCTGAACGATTCGACCGCAAATCTCAACCGGAACAGGAGGGGTTAGCGCGGGCAATTGCTGCAATCTGCCGATATCGCCCATCCAGTGCGCGGACTTTTTCCGCCAACCCGTCGAGGTCGCCGCTGTTGTCGATCACCTCATCGGCGGCGGCGAGGCGTTGGGCGCGATCCGCCTGGGCGGCCATGATGGCCCGCACCTGGGATTCGCTCATGGCGCTGCGCGCCATGACCCGTCGCACCTGGGTGTCCTCCGAGCAGTCCACCACGGCAACACGGTGCACCCGCTGGCGATAACCGGCGGACTCCACCAGCAAGGGCACTGCCAGGATGACATAGGGGGCGCCGGCATCCAGGGCGGCATGCACTCTTTCGTCGCTCAGGCGCCGGATCAGGGGATGCAGGATGGCTTCCAGTCGCGCCCGCTCGGCGGGATCGGCAAAGACCCGCTGCCGCATGGCAGCCCGGTCCAGGCTGCCATCGGGCCGGACGACGGTCGGACCGAAGGCGGCAGCGATGTCCGCCATGGCACCGCCTTCCGGGCCGGTGAGTTCATGGGCGATGGCATCGGTGTCCACAATGGCGGCGCCCAGGGAGGCGAAGGCACTGGCGGCGGCACTCTTGCCGCTGCCTATGCCGCCGGTGAGCCCAACCACCAAGCCTGGTTTCATCGCGGCAGGCAGTCGCCGCTGTGGATGTCGCTGCGACCCGCCAACAGCTCCTTGAGGTCCTTGACCTTGCCGCCGTCGGCGGCACGCACTTCCACTTGCGCCGGCGCAGTGGGCGGAATGCGGGCCACCACCCGGGCGGTCTTGACGCCCTTGCCCATGAGCTCCTGCAACAGGCTGCGGGCCTCGGTTTCACTGGGCAGGGTGGCGAAGACCAGGGCGAATTTCTCCGGGCCGTCGGGCACCGTGCGCACCGGCGTGGTCACACCCAGGGCTTTGACTTCCTTCAGCTTGGCTTCCGCACCTTCCTTGCCGGGCAAGGCGGAGATCAGCACATCGTAGCTGGCGGGGGCTTCGCCAGGCACCACGGAAAATTTGAGATCGGCCATCTTCGCGCCATTGGCCGCCACCCATTGCCGCGCATCGGCCAGTTTGAAGCCGCTCAGCAGGCGGCAACTCGCCACAGTCGGGGGGGGCGCAACAAGCGCCGCAGGCTTGCCGGCATCCGCGACCGTGGCGGGCGCAGCCGCGGTGACGGACAGGGCGGCAGCCGGCGCAACGGCGGAAAGGGTGGACGCGGTTTCCGCCCCGTCGCCGCTGGGAACAATGCGAAGCAGTTCCGCCGCTTTCTGCTCGTCCAAGCGCTGCGGCTCCCGTCCATCCTCACCGCCGCCCCAATAGCCCTGCCCCCAGGCATACATCAGGAGGTTGGCGAGGACCAGCAGCAGAAAGGAAAGGCGGAGGAAGCTCATGGCGGTGAATTATGGGGTATCGGATGCGGCATGGGCGGCGACGCGGGCCAAGCCCTCGAGGATGAGCAGCGGCTCGGCTCGTGCCGGGAGGGTCAGATGGGCTTGCAGGCGATGGGCAGCGCCGCCGGACAACAGGCACAGCGGCTGCGCAGTGGATTGCGCCGCCAGGGTGGCATACATGCGTTCCACCGCACCCAGGGTGGCATGGAGCGCTCCGCTGGCGATAGCGTCGGCGGTGTTGCGCGGCACATCCCGGTATTCCCCCTGGGCCAGGGGAAGTTGTGCCGTGTTGCCGCTGAGGGCGGCGTGCATCAGATCAAGGCCGGGCAGGATCAGACCGCCACGAAAATGGCCGGCGGCGTCCAGCAGATCAATGGTGGTAGCAGTGCCGGCGGTCACCACCAGGCAGGGGCCACCATGGAGCGCGCGGGCCCCGAGCAGGGCCGCCCAACGGTCCGCTCCCAACCGATCGGGGACTTCGTAATCGTTGCGCACGCCGCCCTGGCCGGGGCAGGCGACATTCCAGGTCACCGTTTGCGTAAAGAGGCCGGCGACGATGGCTTCAACTTCGCGTCCGGCCACATTGCAGGCGACGATGCGGTCGGGATGGGCGCTGCGTAGTTCCGGTACATCACCCAAGGATCGCGGCGATGCGGTGGCCACGGCGCCCTGGGCCAGCCACTGCCCCGCCTGGTGCAATCCCCACTTGATGCGGGTATTGCCGCAATCGAGGCAGAGGATGAGGGGAGCGTCGCTCATCGCTCAGGCTCCACTGTTTCCGACGGGGCGCAGACTGACATCGCCGCTGACCACGGCGCGCACACCTTGGCTGGTTTGCAGCAACAACCCGCCATCCGCATCGACGCCGGCGCATTGGCCCTCCATGTCCATGCCGCCACTGATGCGCACCATCTGGCCCTGGTAGGCATGGCGCGCCAACCAGGCGTCGCGCAGACCGGCGAAACCGACCACGGCATACTCATCCAGGGTGGTGAGCAATCCCGACAACAACGCCGCCAAGACAGGCTCCCGTCCGCACTCGCCGGGGGTTTCATCCAGGGCAGCGGCCAGCCCCTTGATCTCGGACGGCAAGTCAGTGGCAAGGTGCAGGTTAAGGCCGACACCGATCACGGCACTGCGCAACTGCCCGGCTTGCAGCTCCACCAGGACGCCGCCCAGCTTGCGCCCCCGCAGCAGCAGATCGTTGGGCCACTTGAGGCCGAGTCCTTCGACACCCATGGACTCCAGCCCCCGCGCCAGCCCGAGGCCCACGGCCAAGGACAAAGCTGCGGGTGCGGGAGAGTTTTCGGGGAAACGCCAGAGCAGGGAAAAGGTCAGGCTGTCGCCGGGGGCGCCATACCAGGCGCGGCCGCGCCGACCACGGCCGGCGCTCTGGCGGTCGGCCACCAGCACGCTACCGGAGGGCGCACCGGCCTCGGCCCGGGCCAGGAGTTGGGTGTTGGTGGAGTCGCACTCGGCGACATCATCCACATCAAAACGGCAGGCCGCGCCCCCCAGGTACTGGAGCAGGCGGCCGGTTTGAAAGGAGGATGGGGAAGCAGCGGAGGATTCGGGCATGCCCGGAATTATCCCTGCTCTTCCTCCCCTTTGGCATCATCCAGATTGAGTTCCTGGATTTTTCGCGTGATGGTGTTGCGACCGATGCCCAGCAGATTGGCCGCCTCAATGCGGCGACCGCCGGTGGCCACCAGAGCGCGACGGATCAAGGCGCCCTCGAAGGCCCGGGTGAGAATGTCGAACACTTGCCCCGGCTGGGCCACGATCATGCGATCGGCTTCCATGGAGAGCGCCTCGACCCAATCGTAGGGGCCGGCGCTGGACGTCTGCTCACGCAACTCCGCCGGCAGGTCGGCGGCTTCCACCGATTGGCCGGGAGCCATGACCGTAAGCCAATGGCAGAGGTTTTCCAGTTGGCGCACGTTGCCCGGGAAATCCAGGCCCATCAGGTATTTCACCGCGCCGTCGGCCAGGCGCTTGGGCTCGACGCCCAAGTCCTTGGCGCTCTTGGCAAGGAAGTGCTTGGCCAGCAGGGGGATATCCTCCCGCCGCTCCCGCAGGGAAGGCAGGCGCAGGCGGATGACGTTGAGGCGATGGAACAGATCCTCGCGGAACAGGCCGTCCTTGACCCGGGTTTCCAGGTTCTGGTGGGTGGCGGTGATAACGCGCACATTGGCCTTGACCGGGGAGTGACCGCCGACCCGGTAGAAGTGCCCGTCGGACAACACCCGCAACAGGCGGGTTTGCAGTTCGGCGGGCATGTCGCCGATTTCATCGAGGAACAGGGTGCCCCCTTCGGCCTGCTCGAAGCGGCCCCGGCGCTGGGCAGCAGCGCCGGTGAAGGCGCCCTTTTCATGGCCGAAAAGCTCGGACTCCAGCAAATCACGGGGAATCGCCGCGGTATTGATGGCGATGAAAGGAGATTCCTTGCGCGGGCTATGGCGGTGCAGGGCCCGCGCCACCAGTTCCTTGCCGGTACCCGATTCGCCATTGATGAGCACCGTGGCGTGGGATTGGGAGAGGCGGCCGATGGCGCGGAAGACTTCCTGCATGGAGGGCGCCTGGCCAAGAATCTCGGGCACCAGACTGATGGATTCCTCCGCACCTTCTTGGTGCGGCGTCTCTTCGATGGCCCGGCGCACCAGGTCCATGGCCTGGTCTACGTCGAAGGGTTTGGGCAGATATTCGTAGGCTCCGCCCTGGAAGGCGGCAACGGCGGAATCCAGGTCTGAATAGGCGGTCATGATGATGACCGGCAGGTCGGGCCACTGGGTCTTCACATGGCGCAGCAGTTCCAGGCCGGACTGGCCGGGCATACGGATGTCGGAAACGAGGACGCGGGGCAGTTGCCCGCCTTCCAAGGCCGCCATGGCTTCCGTTGCCGAGGTGAAGCTCTTGAAGGGGATATCCTCCCGCGCCAGCGCCTTTTCGAACACCCAGCGGATGGAACGGTCATCATCCACTATCCAGACGGGTTTCATTGTGTTTTGCCTTGTTCGTTCGAAAGCGGCAGACGGATGTGGAAGCTGGTGCGGCCAGGCCGCGATTCCACATCGATACTGCCGTGGTGTTGATGAATGAAACTTTGGGTCAGGGTCAAGCCCAAGCCGCTGCCGCCTTCCCGCCCAGAAACCAGGGGATAGAAGATCTTGTCGCGGATGTCCTCGGGAATGCCCGGACCGTTGTCGATCACTTGCAATTCAAGTGCCAGGGGATAGCGTTTCTTCACCAGCGTCACCTGGCGCAGGGCACGGGTGCGGAACACGATCTCGCCCTTGCCGCCCATGGCCTGGGCCGCGTTGCGGGTGATGTTGAGGATGGCCTGGATCAATTGCTCCCGGTCGCCGGTGAGTTCCGGCAGGGAGGTGTCGTAATCCCGGTGCACCCGCACCCCGGCAAACTCGGCGTGGATCAGGCGCAGCACCCGTTCCAGGATTTCATGGATGTTCACCTGGCCCGGTTGCATGGTGCGGTGGGAGGAAAGCAGGCGCTGCATCAGGTCCTGCAGGCGATCGGCTTCGCTGATGATGACCTGGGTGTACTCCCGCAAGGCCGGGTTGTTGAGCTCCCGTTCCAACAATTGGGCCGAGCCGCGGATACCGCCCAGGGGGTTCTTGATCTCGTGGGCCAGGTTGCGGATCAGTTCGCGATTGGCTTGTTGCTGCACAGCTTCGCGCTCTTCCCGCGCCACCTTGAGCTGCTGGTCGATGGGACGGAACTCCAGCAAGAGCTTGGCTTCGGGAGAATCCAGAGGCGTCACCGTGCAATCCAGGTGCAGCACGGATTTCTTTTCACCCCGGGACACCTGGATGTTGTGTCCGGTATAGCTCCAGTTGTTTTGCACCGCGCTGTCCACCGCCGCGGCGAGAACCGGGGAGTCGCCCAACAACTGGAACAGGGAGCGCCCCAGCCAGGTGCGCTGGCTGACCGCCAACAAATTTTCCGCTGCTGGATTGAGGTGGCGGATCAGGTTCTTGTCATCCAGCAATACGACCGCGGAGGAAAGCAGGTCCAATCCTTCAAACGCTGGCGTTGAGGCCGGGAGCTTGACGGAAGGCAATGAAACGGTGGAAGTCATAGCCAAGCAATCAGCAAGAAGCAGGCCACGGAGTTTTCACATGTCATTGTCCTGCCCCTTTGCGCCGGTGACTATTTGACCTTGCCCAACTCCCGCTGCAAGGCGTCCAGGTTGCGGGTGTGCAAGGCGATGCGATCACGCCAGGACTGCAAGCTGTCGGCCGGCGCCCGTGCCGCTTCCTGCGCCGAAAGCGCCTTGCGGGCATCGTCCAGGTTCTTCTGCTCGGATGCCATTTCCTGACGGAGGATGGTCATCCGATCGTTGTCCCGGCTGCGCTGGGTGTCGCCGCTTACCCGGGGGAAATCCGCTGGGGACGGCGTAGCGGTCCTAGCCTTGCTGCTTGAGGACGGCACCGTTGCCGCGGCGGACGAGTTTTCCCGGGAAACCACGACGCAGTTGCGATAACCCTCGCGGTTGTTGGTATAGGTCGGAGTACCGGACTCGCCGCGGCATTTGTAGAGCGTTCCGCCATGGGCAAGCGCTGCCGGGAGGAGGAACATTAAAGCGATGCTTGGGCGCATGGTGGGTACAGGCAATGGATTGGCGGAGGAGTTTAGGGCAAAGGGACGGCAAGGCAAAGAACCGCCCCAATCCATTTCGGAAACAAAAAAGGACGGGTTGCCCCGTCCTTCTTTACACCAGCAGGAAGTCGAAACTTCCGGCTTAGATGGAGTAGTACATATCGAATTCCACCGGGTGGGTGGTCATGCGGAAACGGGTCACGTCTTCCATCTTGAGGTCGATGTAGGAGCTGATCCAGTCTTCGCTGAACACGCCGCCGCGGGTGAGGAACTCGCGATCCTTATCCAGGTATTCCAGGGCCTGTTCGAGGCTGGAACACACGGTGGGGATCTTGGCATCTTCTTCGGGGGGCAGATCGTACAGATTCTTGTCAGCAGCATCGCCGGGGTGAATCTTGTTCTGCACGCCGTCCAGGCCAGCCATCATCAGTGCGGTGAAGCACAGGTAGGGGTTGGCACCGGGATCGGGGAAGCGGGTTTCGATACGGCGGGCCTTGTCGCTGTGCACGAAGGGGATACGGATGGAAGCGGAACGGTTCTTGGCGGAGTAGGCCAGTTTCACCGGGGCTTCGAAGCCGGGCACCAGACGCTTGTAGGAGTTGGTCAGCGGGTTGGTGATGGCGTTCAGGGCACGGGCATGCTTGATGACGCCGCCGATGTAGTACAGGGCGAAATCGGACAGGCCGGCGTAGCCGCTGCCGGCGAACAGGTTTTTGCCGTCCTTCCAGATGGACTGGTGCACGTGCATGCCGGAACCGTTGTCGCCAACAATGGGCTTGGGCATGAAGGTGGCGGTCTTGCCGTACTGGTGGGCCACGTTGTGCACGATGTACTTCAGGGCCTGGGTCCAGTCAGCGCGACGCACCAGGGTGTTGAACTTGGTGCCGATTTCGTTCTGGCCGGCGGTGGCCACTTCGTGGTGGTGCACTTCGACGGGGATGCCGATGGCTTCCAGGGCCAGCACCATTTCGGCGCGGATGTCGTTGAAGGAATCAACGGGGGGCACGGGGAAGTAACCGCCCTTGACGCCGGGACGGTGGCCGGTGTTGCCGCCTTCGAACTTCTCGGAGGAGGACCAGGCGGCCTCTTCGGAGTTGATCTTGACGTGGGCGCCGGACATGTCCACACCCCATTCGACGGAGTCGAAGATGAAGAATTCGGGTTCGGGGCCGAAGTAGGCGGTGTCGCCGATGCCGGAGGACTTCAGGTAAGCCTCGCCGCGCTTGGCGATGGAGCGGGGATCGCGGTCGTAGCCCTTGCCGTCGGACGGCTCAACCACATCACAGGTCAGCACCAGGGTGGTCTGGTCGAAGAAGGGGTCGATGTAGGCGGTTTCGGCGTCGGGCATCAGTTGCATGTCGGAGGCTTGAATGCCTTTCCAACCGGCGATGGAGGAACCGTCGAAGGCATGACCGTCTTCGAACTTGGACAGGTCGAAAGCGGAAATCGGCACGCCGACGTGCTGTTCCTTGCCGCGGGTATCGGTGAAACGGAAGTCGACGAACTTGACTTCCTGTTCCTTGACAATCTTCATCACATCTTGAGGCGTGGTCATGAGGTTGCGCTCCTAAGCGTTAGTACAGATCAGATTCAATGGAAAACTGTGCGAAAAATCGCTGCCCGACCGTTTAGCAGTTTCTATGCCCAAGGCCAGGAAAGGGCTGACATTGTGCCATAACGAATTTTTCAGGTCCTTTTCCGCAAAATGGAAAGTTATTGCACCAAAACAGTGCGTCGCTCAATAAAGCGCATTAATTTTGTGCAAACCGGCAATTCAAGGTCACCGCCCCAAACCAAGGATCATTTTCCAGGGAGGTCGCCAACCGTTGCTCCAAGCGCCCCATTCGGCCTTCGTCCATGAACACGCCAGGGGATAAAAACACTTCCGCTTCCACCCGCCGCCCCAGATAGTGAAAAACTGTCTGTTCTGGAATGAGACCATCCTCCCCCAACAGGGATTGGAGGTGGCCCAACAGAACATCCCGCCCCGGCAGGCCGGGACGCCGGAAAGCATCCTCGTCATCCTCCGGATCAATGTGAACCAGCACATCCAGCACTTCGGCATGGGTTTTGAGCACGCGGCTGCGGGCGGTTTCAGCGATCAAATGCCCCTCGGAAACGCTGATGCGCGGACTGACCTGGACATGGACATCCACCAAGGCTTTATGTCCCATGCGGCGGGTGCGCACGTCATGCACGTCCATTACGCCCGGCGTCGACTTCAGCGTCTTGCGTATGTTCTGCACCTCCTCCGCAGAAAGGCCGGTATCCACCAACTCCTCCATGGCACTCCAGCCGAAACCGAAACCCGCCTTGACGATCATGGCACCGACGATGATGGCCGCCACCGCATCGGCGAAGCCGAAGCCCGCCAGCGCACCGCCGATACCAGCGGCCACCACCAGGGAGGAGAGGGCGTCGGCGCGGGCGTGCCAAGCATTGGCCACCAGCATCGGGGAGCGCAAGCGCTCAGCCACCTTGAGCATGTAACGGAACAAACCTTCCTTGCCGGCCAGGGTGACCAAGGCGGCCACCATGGCGGCCACGCCCACCAGCGGCGCCGTACCCAATTGCTGCAAGCGACCGACCGCCGACCAGAGGATGCCGATGCCCGTCATCGAGAGCAAACCGCCCAGCACCAGGGAAGCCGCCGTCTCGTAACGGCCGTGACCGTAGGGATGGGCCTCGTCGGCGGCCTCGGCACCCTTGCGATTGGCATAGAGTACGAAGCCGTCGGAGACGATGTCGGACAGGGTGTGCATGGCGTCGGCGATCAGACTCTGGGAATGGGCCAGCCAGCCCACAATCACCTGCATGACCGTCAAAACGATATTGACCCAGATACTGACCCAGGTAATGCGGCTACCCTCCCGCAGGCGCCCGCTGTCGGTGGGCATGGACTGGAAGGAGGATCGGGCGTGCTCGCGGGTCATGGCCTTGCCTTATACTTTACGGTCTGCGGATTTTAGCCCGCTGCCCCGCCCCTTGGCCCATCGGAGATAAACCGCGCCAGGCGCCCATCATCGCTGCGGATGCCATGCCGGATTAAGGTTAACTGCCATGCAAGTCGCCACCATCAGTTTCGATAAATTCAACGCCCTTGCCGACAAGGATGCCCAGGAACGCATCGTCGCCGCCAAGGCCAAACTCGGCAAACGGGCGGTGATCCTCGGCCACCACTACCAGCGTGCCGATGTGTTCAAGCACGCCGACCTGTCCGGCGATTCCCTCAAGCTTTCCCGTCTGGCCTCCCAGACCGATGCCGAATACATCGTCTTTTGCGGCGTGCATTTCATGGCGGAAGTGGCCGACATCATGTCCAAGCCCGAGCAGATTTCCATCCTGCCTGACTTGGCCGCCGGCTGCTCCATGGCCGACATGGCCAATCTGGCCAAGGTGGAACGCTGCTGGCGCGAGCTGTCCGAAGTGCTGGACCCGGATGAAAAGATCACCCCCGTCACCTACATCAACTCCGCCGCCGACCTGAAGGCTTTCTGCGGTGAGCATGGGGGCATTGTCTGTACGTCATCCAATGCCCCCAAGATCATGGAATGGGCCTTCGCCCAGCGGGAGAAGATCCTGTTCTTCCCCGACCAGCACCTGGGCCGCTGGAGCGGCTACAAGATGGACATTCCCCTGGATGACATGCTGGTGTGGGACCCGGACCTGGAAATGGGCGGCCTCACCGCCGAGCAGATCAAGAAGGCCCGCGTACTGCTGTGGAAGGGCCATTGCTCGGTGCACCAGATGTTCCAGCCCGCCCACATCCTGAAGTTCCGCAACCAGTATCCGGATGGCATCGTCATCAGCCACCCCGAATCCGCCTTCGAGGTGTGCAAGCAGTCCGATTACGTGGGCAGCACCGAATACATCCTCAATACCGTCAAGGCCGCCGCCCCCAATACCCGCTGGCTGGTGGGCACCGAGTTGAATCTGGTGGAGCGCCTGGCGGAAGAGGTGAAGCACGAAGGCAAGATCGTGCAGTTCATGTCCCCCACCATCTGCATGTGTTCCACCATGCAGCGCATCGACCCCCAGCACCTGGCCTGGACCCTGGAAAACCTGGCTGAAGGCAATGTGGTGAACCGCATTGAAGTGCCCGAACACGAAGCCAAGCTGGCCAAGGTGTCCTTGGATCGGATGCTGGCGGTTTCCTGAATCCATCTCCGGCGCGACACCGCTTTCCGGCGCGCCGCATTCACACTTTCACTCCGCCGCGGGTCACGCCCTTTGCGCCACCCCCGCCGTTATAATCGCGGCCTTTGTCGTCAATACCTTAAGCAAGCCCCGCAATGTCCTTTGATCCCCAAGACCACCTTTCCCAACTCTTGCGCCAGGCGCTGACCAGCGTAGCGCCGGATCAGGCCGCTGCCGACATCCTGCTGGAACGCCCCCGCGATCCCAGCCATGGCGACTGGGCCAGCAACCTGGCCATGCAACTGGCCCGGGCGCTGAAGAGCAATCCTCGCAAGATTGCCGAAAGCCTGGTGGCGGCCCTGCCGCCTTCGGAATGGCTGGTGAAGGTGGATATCGCCGGCGCCGGCTTCATCAACTTCACCCTGTCCACCTCGGCCAAGACCCGGGTGGTGGGCGACATCCTCGCCGCCGGCGCAGCCTACGGGCGCGGCACGGCCAGGGATGGCAAGGTCCAGGTGGAGTTCGTCTCCGCCAATCCCACCGGCCCCCTCCACGTCGGCCATGGCCGTGGCGCTGCGGTGGGCGACTGTCTCTGCCGCCTGCTGGAAACCGCGGGCTGGGAGGTGACCCGGGAGTTCTACTACAACGACGCCGGCGCCCAGATCGACAACCTGACCCGCTCCGTGCAACTGCGCGCCAAGGGTGTGACACCGGAAAACCCCGACTGGCCGGAAGACGGCTATCGCGGCGACTACATCATGGATGTGGCCAAGGCCTTCCTGGCCAAGGAATCCGTGATTTCCGACGACCAGCAATTCACCGCCAACGGCGACGTGGACGATGCCGAAGCCATCCGTCATTTCGCCGTGGCCTACCTGCGCCGGGAACAGGATCAGGATCTGAAGGCTTTCGGCGTGGCCTTCGACGTGTTCTCCCTGGAATCCGCCCTGTACACCGAAGGCAAGGTCAAGGCTGCGGTGGAGACCCTGGTCGCCAACGGCTACACCTACGAGCAGGACGGCGCACTCTGGCTGCGCACCACCGACTTCGGCGATGACAAGGATCGCGTCATGCAGAAGAAGGATGGCGGCTACACCTACTTCGTGCCCGACGTGGCCTACCACCTGGACAAGTGGCAACGGGGTTTCACCAAGGTCATCAACGAACAGGGCGCCGACCACCACAGCACCGTGACCCGCGTCCGCGCCGGTTTGCAGGCCCTCAAGGCCGGCATTCCGCAGGGCTGGCCCGAGTACGTGCTGCACCAGATGGTGATGGTGATGCGCAACGGCGAGGAAGTGAAAATCTCCAAACGTGCCGGCAGCTACGTCACCCTGCGCGATCTGATCGAAGAAGTGGGCTGCGACGCCACCCGCTACTTCCTGGTGGCACGCCATCCCGATTCGCAACTGGTGTTCGATATTGATCTGGCCAAATCCAAGAGCACTGAAAACCCGGTGTATTACATCCAATACGCCCATGCCCGCATCTGCTCGGTGCTGGGTCAATGGAACGGCGATGAAGCCACCCTGGCGAAGGCTGATTTGTCATCCCTCGGCAGCGAACGGGAACTGGCCCTGTGCGCCCGCCTTGGCGCCTTCCCCGGGTTGATCGAAGCCGCTGCCCGGGAATATGCCCCCCATCTGGTGGCCGCCTATCTCAAAGACCTCGCCGCCGACTTCCATGGCTGGTACAACAGCGACCGGATGCTGGTGGAAGACGAGGCCGTCAAACAGGCTCGCCTGGCCCTGACCCTGGCCACACGGCAGGCCCTACGCAACGGTTTGAACATTTTGGGCGTTTCCGCGCCGGAAAGCATGTGATATGAGCCGCGATGCAAAATCCCGCCCCTCCCTTCAGCACAAGCCCGCCAAGGCCCCGCGCCAGGGCAACAGCGGCAGCACGGTATTGGGTATTTTCATCGGCCTGGTGTTCGGCGTGGTCATCGCCTTCGGCCTGGTCTGGTACATGAACCGGGCCACCATGCCCTTCCAGGACAAGGGCAACCATAGCGCCCCGGACAAACCCGCTGCCAAGGCCGGCGAACCAGGTTCCACCGCCACACCTGAACCGTTGCCTGGCAAACCCGGCGACAAGCCCGTGGAAAAACCCCGCTTCGAGTTCTACAACATCCTCCCCGGCAAGCAGGATGCCGCACCAGAGAGTGCCCCGACGGCCAACCCGGCAGCGGCGGCGGCGCCTGAAAAGGCGCCCAGTGACCAAACCACCTACCTCCAAGTGGGCGCCTTCCAGAAACCGGCGGACGCCGACAACCTCAAGGCCAAGCTGGCCCTGATGGGACTGGAAGCCAGCGTGCAGCAGATCACCATTCCCGACAAGGGCACCCTGCATCGTGTCCGCACCGGCCCCTATGCCACCCTGGAAGATATGAACCGGGTACGCAACCAGCTCGCCCAGAACGGCATCCAAGCCACTGTGGTCAAGGCCGGCGGAAACTAAGTGCCCCGGCCTCGGTCATAAGCCCATCTTTCACCCCCAACGGAGCATCGCCATGCGTCTCGTCAAGTTCCTGTCCCTGTTTGCCCTCTGCATCACCGGATTGTGGATGGGCGCCGCCAGCGCCGCCGAGCCCCAGGAGGGCAAGGATTACGTGGTCATCACCCCGGCCATTCCCACCGACAGCCCGGGCAAGATCGAAGTCACCGAATTTTTCTGGTACGGCTGCCCCCACTGCTACCACTTCGAGCCCACCTTCACCCAGTGGGAGAAAAAACTGGGCAAAGACGTGGCCGTACGCTTCATCCCCGCCCCGCTCAATCCCGCCTGGACGCCCGGCGCCAAGCTCTACTACGCCCTGGATGCCCTCGGCATGCAGGACAAACTGCGCAACGACATCTTCGCCGCCATTCACTCGGAACGCAGCCTTTCCCCCAATGACGAACGCGGCTTCGCCGCCTGGGTGGCCAAGAAGGGCGTCGATGCCACCAAGTTCACCGAGGTGTACAACTCCTTCACCGTGCAAAGCAAGGTTCAGCGTGCGGGCCAGTTGACCAATGCCCATAAGATCGACGGCACGCCCTCCGTCACCATCAACGGCAAGTACCGCATTCTCGAACCCGCCGGCATGCCCCCGGAATACTTCATGCAGGTGGCCGATGCCCTGGTCGCCAAGGCGCGCAAGGAAAGTGGCAAGTAATCCCAACGCCACAGCCAAAGAAACCCGCAGCCCGGATTCTGGCCTGCGGGTTTTTTTAACCGGTACATCTTCGGGCATAGGCGCCGCCCTGGCCCGACACTATGCCGCCAAGGGCGCAACGCTCGGTCTGGCGGCGCGGCGCGAAACAGAACTGAATCGCCTGGCTGAGGAACTGAGAAGCCGGTACGGCTGCCGCGTCCACTGCTACCCGCTTGATGTCGCCTCGGCAGTGGCGCTGGCAGCAGCAGCACACCACTTCCTTGCTCAGGAAGGAGTCCCCGATATCGTTATCGCCAATGCCGGCATTTCCGTCGGCACCCTCACCGAGGAAGCCGAGGACACGGCGGCCTTCGCCCGCGTCTTCGAGGTCAATGTACTGGGTGTAGTGCATACCCTGTCCCCCTTCGTCGCGCCCATGCGCGAAGCTGGCCGCGGGCGGCTGGTGGGTATCGCTTCGGTGGCGGGGGTACGCGGCCTGCCCGGCGCGGCGGCCTATTCCGCCTCCAAGGCTGCTGTGGTGAAACTGATGGAAAGCCTGCGGGTGGAGCTGCGCGGCAGCGGCGTCAAGGCAATTACGGTGGCGCCTGGGTATATCGAAACCCCCATGACGGCGGTAAACGATTACCCCATGCCCTTCATCCTGCCGGTGGACGTGGCGGCGCGACGCATCGCCCGGGTGATCGACTGCGGCCGCAGCTATGCCGTGGTGCCCTGGCAAATGGCCATCGCGGCGCGCCTTATGGCGCTGCTACCCAATTGGCTTTACGACCGTCTCGCCGCCAAGGCCGGGCGCAAGCCGCGGGGATTAAAGGATGACAAAGGTGTTGTCATAACGGAGAAGTAATCACCAAGGGCACAAAGGGCGCCAAGAAATACAATGCAAAATCACGGAGCCCAATCGGGTTTCCAACGTCTTTTTTGGCGCTCCTTGGTGTGCTTGGTGTCCTTGGTGATTTACTCGCCGCAACGGCAGCCCATCACGCTGCTTGTAACGCCGCCAATAGCACTTCCGGACGAACGATTTGAAACATATCCTGCAAGCGCTCCCGCCGGGCACAGCGCAGGAGCAGCTTGTCCGCCGTGACCAGCCAGTGGGCGCCGCCATCCCGCGCCAATTCGAGGAATTTCTGATCATCCCGGTCCTTGCAACGGGGCAGTGCTGCGGCCAAGGGCTCGCCCTGCCAGCACAGAGCTGCGCGCTCGTAGGCGGCATAGGCGGCGTCCTGCCGAGCCCCATCGAACTTGAATTGGGGATAGCCCAGCACGCGCCGCAGTTCGTCCAGGCAATCGGGCCGGGTCAAGGCCAGCCAGCGTCCGGCATCCACTTCCGCCCGCAGCGGGGCGAAGCGGCTGTCGGTGAAGGCCCACAGGGACAGGATGACGTTGGTGTCAAAGACAACACGCCGCAGGGGAAAGCCCTGCGGCGTGTTGGTGACCACAGAAAGCGCTGCCGTCACTGATTACGGCTTGGGCGCGTCCAGGCGGAATTTGGCGAAGGAGCCGGGAGCATCCTCCAGTACCTTGAGCTTGCCCTTGGCGGGATCCCGGGCCGGTACCTTGTCGTCGCCGTTGAGTTTGCCCACCCACTGCTGCCAGTCGGTCCACCAGGAGCCTTCGTTCTGCTTGGCGTCGGCCAACCAGGCCTCGGCATCTGCGGGATAGGTCTTGAGCTGGTTGACCCAATAACCGTATTTGTTGGCAGAAGGCGGATTGACGATACCCGCGATGTGACCCGAACCACCCAGCACGAAGCGGATGGGCCCGGAGAACAGGCCGGTGCCGGCATAGGTGGATTTCCAGGGGGCGATATGGTCTTCGATGGTGGAGATGAAGTACACCGGCACCTTGACCAGGGATAGATCGATGGGCACACCGCCCAGGGTGATGCCGCCGGGTTCGCGCAGCTTGTTGTACAGATACATATTGCGTAGGTAGAAGCTGTGCATGGCGTAGGGCATGCGGGTGGAATCGGAGTTCCAGAACAGCAGGTCGAAGGGGAAGGGTTCCTTGCCCATCAGGTAGTTGTTCACCACGAAGGACCAGATCAGATCGTTGGCCCGCATGGCGTTGAAGGTGCCGGCCATTTCGGTGCCCTCCAGGAAGCCGCGCTGCTCCATTTTCTTTTCCAGGCCGGCCACGGTGTCCTCATCGATGAAGACACCCAGTTCGCCAGGATTGGCGAAGTCCAGCATGGTGGTAAAGAAGGTGGCCGAGGCGATGCGGTTATCCTTCTTCGCCGCCATATAGGCCAAGGTGGTGGCCAGCAAGGTGCCGCCCAGGCAGTAGCCCACGGCGTTTACCTGCTTTTCACCGGTCTGCTTTTCGATGGCGTCAAGAGCGGCCAGGGTGCCTTCGAACATGTAATTCTCGAAGCTCTTTTCCGCCAGCTTGGCATCGGGATTCACCCAGGAGATACAGAACACGGTGTGGCCTTGGTCGGTGGCCCACTTGATATAGGAATTCTTTTCCCTTAGGTCGAGGATGTAGTACTTGTTGATCCAGGGCGGCACGATCAGCAAGGGTTTCTTGAACTGGTCGGGCGTGGTGGGGTTGAATTGCATCAACTGGATCAGATCATTCTGGAACACCACCTTGCCCGGCGTGGTGGCCACGTTCTTGCCCATCTCGAAGGCATTGAGATCGGTCATCGTGACCTTGAGCTTGCCGTCGCCCTGCTCGATGTCCCGCAGCAGGTTGTTGAATCCGTTGAGTAGGTTCTGGCCATGGCTCTGCACGGTTTCCTTCAGCACCAGGGGATTGGTGACGGCGAAGTTGGAGGGGGACAGGGCATCAATGAACTGGCGGGTGAAGAAGTTCACCTTCTTGCGGGCGTTCTCATCCAGGCCTTCCACATTGCTCACGGACTCATGGATGTGCCGTGAGGCGATGAGGTAGGACTGCTTGATGAAGTCGAACAGGAAATGCTCTTCCCAGGTTTCGTCCTTGAAGCGGTTGTCACCCTTGGCCGGTTGCGCCACAGGGGTCATCTGCACCCCGGCGAAACGCAGCATGGAGGTCTGCCACAGGGACATGTAGTCCCACACCAAATTCATCTGGCTTTGGGCCACCTTGTAGGGGTTGGCCATCATCCGCGTCATCATGTCCATGAAGGCTTCCGCCACGCCCAGTTCATCCGAGGGCGCGGAAATTCCCTGCTTGAGCTGACGCTGGATATGGTCGGTGAACAGCTTGGAAGCCCGTTGCGCCACTTCGGCATAGGTGGCGGCGACTTGAGTCGGATCGGGCAGTTGCGGCTTGGTTTCTTGTTTTGACATGGCGGCCTCTTCAGCTGACGGTGACGAAATGGAAATGGGAACCTTCCTCGATGCGGCGCACGCGCCCCGCCCGGAGAAGGTGGTTGAGGTGGGCGATGGTTTCACCCAGCGCAAAGAAAATCTGGTGGGCGTCGTTGATGGGCCGGTCGAACAGTACCGGCACCAGTTCGGCGGCAGTCTTGGGAACGACGCAGGCCTCGGTCAACACTTCGCACCGCTCCGCATGGTGCGCCTCAAGCTGGGCGATGCGCAAGTGCAGGCCGCGGAAAGGGCGGCCGTGGGAAGGCAGGACCAAGGTGTCTTCCGGCAACTCGCGGAAGCGGGCGATGGAATCGAGGAAACGACCAAGACCATCATCGTCGGGACTCGTCGGCGATACCGAAACGTTGGTAGAGATGCGCGGCAACATCATGTCGCCCGAAATCAGCACATGCAACTCATCGCAATACAGGCTGGCATGCTCGGGAGAATGGCCGTAGCCGGTAATGACGCGCCAAGTCTGGTCGCCGATGGTGAATTGGTCGCCATCGATCATGCGCCGGTAGGTGGCGGGAATGGCAGGTACGCCCTTGCGATAGCCGCCACTGCGGCCGGCCAGGGCGGTTTGCAACTCCTGGCTGAGGCCGTGGCGGGCATAGAGCGCCTCCACTTCGGCAAAAGACCAATGGCCCATCTGGTTGAGAAACAAATGGGCGGTGGCGAACTCGCCCTGGGTCATCCACAGGGGGGCGCCCGTGCGTTCCTGCAACCAGGCAGCCAAACCCAAATGGTCGGGATGCAGGTGGGTCACCACCAGGTGCGACAAGGGGTGCGTGGCAAGGATCTGTTGCCAGAAACTTTTTTGTTCGTCGGTGGCAATGCCCGTATCCACCGCAGCCCAGTGATCACCGTCCGCCAGCAGCCAGAGATTGACATGGTCCAACGCCATGGGCAGCGGCATGCGCAGCCAGCGTATCCCCGGGAGGATTTCCCGGGCTTCCCCTCCCTCCGGCAACCGGATTTCCGGATAGTCGAGGATGGTGTCTTTTTTTTGTACGAGGTCCACGGCGGCTCGGTGTTGTCTATGTTTATCGAATTCTAATCTACCTGAAATTAAATTTGTTGCAATGCAGCAAATTTGTTGCGCCCGGCAACGACGCCACAATCCGGGGGTGGCGCAGTAACATGGCGCCATGGACTATGAATGCATCGGCGTCTGCACGCCCGATCCCTTTTCCGGCTTATGCGAAGGCTGCGGCCGTCCTTTGGTTGAGCCCCAAGTCACGGATACCGGCACCAACACCGCACCGTCACCCGAGACGACGACGCCATGCAACTGATCCTGATTTCCGGCCTGTCCGGCTCGGGCAAGAGCGTGGCCTTGCGGGTATTGGAAGATGCGGGCTACTACTGCGTGGACAACCTGCCGGCCCTGCTCTTGCCCCAATTGGTGGAGCAGTTGCGCACCGAAGGCTACGAGAAGGCTGCGGTGGCCATGGACATGCGTGGCGGCAGCGGCATCGCCGCGTTGCCCAGCCAATTGCGGGCACTGGAATCGGCGGGGGGTATTGATACCCGCTTCATCTTCCTCGATGGCCGCGACGACGTGTTGATCCAACGCTTCTCCGAAACCCGCCGCCGCCATCCCTTGGCGGCCAGCGACAGCGGTGACATTACCCTGGCCGAGGCCATCGCCAAGGAACGGGGGCTGCTGGAGACCCTGTCGGGCATAGGCCATCGCATCGATACCAGCGAGCTGCGACCCAATGCCCTGCGCAGCTTCATCAAAGACTTGGCGGGCATCGGCGCGGTGGATGTCCAGACGGGCAAGCCGAGCGCGTCCCTGACCCTGCTTTTCGAATCCTTCGGTTTCAAGCACGGCCTACCCCTGGATGCCGACCTGGTGTTCGATGTGCGCTGTCTCCCTAACCCCTTCTACGATACGGTACTGCGTCCCCTCACCGGCCAGGACAAAGCGGTGGTGGACTTTCTCGAAGCCCAGCCCGAAGTGCTGAAGATGCGGGAGGACATCCGTCGCTTCGTTGCCGACTGGCTGCCGGCGTACATCCGCGACAGCCGTTCCTACCTCACCGTGGCGGTGGGCTGCACCGGCGGCCAACACCGCTCCGTGGCCATCGCCGACTGGCTGTCGCGGCAGTTCCTCAACGATGCCCAGGTGCTGGTGAGACATCGCGCCCTGGGCCAATGATCCGCCGCCATGGCCGCACCCCTTATCACCGCGATCATGCCGGGTCGCGATTGGCTATCCTTGCTGCGGCCGGGCGATTGGCTGTGCGCGGGCATCGCCCTGATCGTCGTGGGCATTTCCTATCCCCTGCTGTGGCAGGGCGGTAATGCCGAAAAAGCGGTGGTCCGCCGCGACGGCGCCCTCATTGCGGAATTGCCCCTGACCCTGCACAAGCGCATTGAAGTGGACGGCCCCATCGGCAAGACCACCATAGAGATCGAACCCGGACGCGCCCGCGTGCTGTCCGACCCAGGCCCACGCCAGTATTGTGTGCGCCAGGGCTGGCTGACCCGGCCCAACGCCATCGCTATCTGCGCCCCCAACCACGTTAGCCTGTCCCTGTCCGGCCCCGCCGGCGGGGCCGGACACAATGATTCCGTCAGCTACTGAGCGCCATACCAAGCGCCACATCGAGCTCACCGTCACGGCGGACGACCACCGGGTGGCCCGCTATGCGGCGGCGGCCATCGCCCTTACGGTGGCCGAAGCGGCCATTCCCTCGCCGCTGCCGGGGGTCAAACCGGGATTGGCCAATATCGTCGTGCTGCTGGTGCTGATGCGCCACGGCTGGGCCGACGCAGCCTGGGTATCCCTGTTGCGGGTGGTGGCCGGCAGTCTGGTGGTGGGGCAATTCCTCGCGCCCGGCTTCTTCCTCAGCCTCACCGGCGCCCTGCTCAGCCTAGCAGTGCTGGCGCCGGCCATGCATTTGCCCCGCCGATGGTTCGGCCCGGTCACCTTGTCCATCCTCGCCGCCTTTGCCCACATCGGCGGCCAGGTATTGCTGGCCCGACTCTGGCTCGTGCCCCACGACGGTGTGTTCTATCTAGTGCCGGTATTCGCCACCACCGCCCTGATCTTCGGTATCGTGAACGGGTTGATCGTTGCCCGCCTCATCATCCCCAAGCCCAGTCAGTCATGAAAACCGTCGCCCTCGCCTTCACCGGCGCCTCTGGTCTGCCTTACGGCATGCGCCTGCTGCAATGCCTGCTGCAATCGGGCAAGCGGGTCTGGCTCACCTATTCCCAGGCGGCGCAGATCGTGGCGAAACAGGAAATGGACCTGGTGCTGCCGGCCCAACCGCGGGAAGCGGAGCGGATATTGCTGGAACGCTGTGGTCTTGCCGTCGACCAGGTGCACCTCACTGTCTACGGCCGCGACGACTGGAACGCCCCCATGGCCTCCGGCTCCAATCCGCCGGATGCCTACGTCATCTGCCCCTGCACCAACGGCACCCTGGCCAAGGTGGCCGCCGGCATGGCCGACGACCTGCTGACCCGGGCCGCTGACGTGGTGCTGAAGGAAGGCCGCAAGCTGATTCTCGTCCCGCGGGAAACGCCGCTCTCCACCATCGCCCTGGAAAACGTGCTGCGCCTGTCCCGGGCCGGCGCGGTGATCCTGCCGCCCAATCCCGCCTTCTATCACCGCCCCACCAGCCTCGACGACATGGTCGATTTCGTGGTGGCGCGCATCCTCGACCAATTGGGCGTGGAGCACCAGCTCATGGCCCGCTGGGGGGAATCATGAAAACCATGGAAATCGCCATCTTCCCGCTGCAAACGGTGTTGTTCCCGGAAGCCACCCTGCCCCTGCGCATCTTCGAGCAGCGCTATCTGGACATGGCCAAGGAATGCCTACGGGATGAACTGCCTTTCGGCGTCTGCCTGATCGCGTCGGGCGAGGAAGTGGGGGCGCCCGCCGAGCCCCATGAAGTGGGCACCCTGGCGCGCATCGTCGATTGGGACATGCCGCAACTGGGCCTGTTGCAAGTAACCACCCGCGGCGCCGAGCGTTTCCGTATCCGCGAACGCTGGGCCAGCGCCAAGGGTCTGCTGCGGGCCGTGGTGGATGTCATCCCCGACGAGATGCCGACCACCCTGAACCCGGAACACAACCGGCTGATCCCTCTGCTCAAGCGTGTGTTGGAAGAACTGGCCAGCCAGGGCAATGCCCCGACCGCCGCTTACCGGCTCCACGACGCAGCCTGGGTGGCCTGGCGTTTCTGCGAACTGCTGCCCCTGGCGGCGGACCTGAAACAGGACCTGCTGGAGCTGGACAGCCACCACGAACGCCTGGCGGAGGTGTTCCGTTTTTGCGCCCAACGGGGCTTGCTGGAAACCTGACGCCGGAAACCGGCTTCAGTCCAAACGGGAAGCCGCCTCCAGCAGCAGTCGCCTTATGGGTGCCGGCAATGCCGCCGACTCCAGGTCGTTGATGGGCAAATGATGCAGGCCCGGCTCCGCAGTCCGGGGGGGGAACTTCTCCACACGCCCCAATAAGGGCACCAATTCCAATTTGAAGTGGGTGAAGGCGTGGTTCAAGGCAGGCAGCGTTTCCCATCTATCCACCGCCAGGCCATAACTCGTCAGGGCCTTGCCCTCGGATGATTCGCCCTCCGCCAGTTCCGGCAAGGACAGCAGGCCGCCCCAGATGCCGCTGGCGGGGCGCTGCTCCAGCAGGACACGTCCAGCCTTGTCCACGATCACCAGAAAACGGGCGGACCGTTGCGGCACTTTCTTTTTCGGCTTGGCCGTGGGTAGTTCGGCCTGCCGGTCTTCGCGGCGGGCCACGCAAATTTCCGCCAAGGGGCATGCGGTGCAACGGGGCTTGCTGCGGACGCAGACCGTGGCCCCCAGGTCCATCTGGGCCTGGATGTAAGTGTCCACCTGTTTGCCGGGCAACAGCGTTTCCGCCAAGCCCCACATTTTCTTTTCCACCGCCGGTGTGCCGGGGAAACCTTCCACGCCAAAGCAGCGTGCCAGCACCCGCTTCACGTTACCGTCGAGGATGGGCACCCGGGCCTTGAAACAGAAGGCGGCAATGGCGTTGGCAGTGGAGCGGCCAATGCCGGGCAGCTCCGCAATGACGGCGGGGTCCTGGGGGAAGCAGCCACCATGCTGTTCCATCACCGCCCTGGCACAGGCGTGCAGGTTGCGGGCGCGGGCGTAGTAGCCGAGCCCGGCCCAGTAGGGCATCACCGCTTCCACCGGGGCCGCCGCCAGATCCGCCAGGGTGGGAAAGCGTTCCAGGAAGCGTCGGTAGTAGGGCATCACCGTAGCCACCTGGGTCTGTTGGAGCATGATCTCCGACAACCAGACGCGGTAGGGATCGGTGGTGTTCTGCCAGGGCAGGTCGTGGCGACCGGAAGCCTTGTGCCACGCAATCAGGCGCGTGGCGAATTCGCTCATCGGGACCTTACGCTTTGACGGGCTTGACGCGGGAAGCCGCCAGCTTGGCGCGCTGGCGGGCTTCGTCGGTGTTGTCGGCATTGGCCACCGCCACACCCATGCGCCGCTTCTTGAAACTTTCCGGCTTGCCAAACAGGCGCAGGTCCGATTCCGGCACCTGCAAGGCCTCGGCCACGCCTTCGAAGGCGATGCCCTTTTCCTCCATGCCACCGTAGATCACCGCTGAAGCACCGGGACGGCGCAGGCTGGTGTCCACCGGCAGGCCGAGAATGGCCTTGGCATGCAGCTCAAACTCGGACAGACGCTGGGTCGCCAGGGTCACCAGACCCGTGTCGTGGGGTCGCGGGCTGACTTCGGAGAACCACACCTGATCGCCCTTGACGAACAACTCCACCCCGAACAAGCCGCGTCCGCCCAGGTTGCCCGTCACCGCCTTGGCAATGGCACGGGCCTTTTCCAGCGCCGTGGGCGTCATGGCCATGGGCTGCCAGGATTCCACATAGTCACCGTCCACCTGCACGTGGCCGATGGGCTCGCAGAAGAAGGTTTCCACTTCGCCGGATGCACCGATGGCGCGCACCGTGAGCAAAGTGATCTCGTACTCGAAATCGATGAAGCCCTCAACGATCACCCGCCCCGCCCCCACCCGGCCGCCGGCCTGGGAATAGTCCCACGCCTTTTGCACATCGGAAGCGGAACAGACCAGGGACTGCCCCTTGCCCGAGGACGACATCACCGGCTTGACCACGCAAGGGTAGCCAATGCCGCCATCGATGGCGGCCTGCAACTCCGCCAGGGAATCGGCGAACTTATAGGGGGAAGTAGGCAGCTTCAGTTCCTCCGCCGCCAGGCGGCGGATGCCTTCCCGGTTCATGGTCAGTTGGGCGGCGCGGGCGGTGGTAATGAACTCCGCCAGCCCCTCCTTTTCCATGGCCACCAATTCGCTGGTGGCAATGGCCTCGATCTCCGGCACCACCAGATGGGGCTTCTCCAGCTCCACCAATCGGCGCAAGGCCGCGCCGTCGGTCATGGCGATCACGTGGCTGCGATGGGCCACCTGCATGGCTGGTGCATCGGCATAACGATCCACGGCAATCACTTCGCAGCCCAGGCGTTGCAGGGCAATCACGACCTCCTTGCCGAGCTCGCCACTCCCCAGGAGCATGACGCGGATTGCGGAAGGAGAAAGCGGGGTGCCAAGGCGCATGGAAAGACTCCTGATTAATAGGGAAGAATTGTATCGTTCAAAGAAAATATCTAGCCTGATGCATTCACTAATTTACTTCGCTAACGTTGCTAGCCTCTCTCGCAAATCAGAAGGGGAAAAAAATACGAATGCATTGCCTTGCTTTCCTTTTTCGAGCAACCCAAGGTCATGCAAATGTAGCAAGTCATTCCGCGCAGTCTGGTACGCCACGCTATGAGATCTTTGATGGGCGTCAACCCTGTACCCCTCGCCCGTATTCCTTAAAGCATGAGTTAACAATGCCACTTCACGATGGTTGAACTTCGTTCTTAGCTTAGGTGAAGCTGCAAGCATCCTTTCCGTTTCTTTTTGTTCCTTAACTTTCCTATCAAGATATTCGTGGAGAGCAGAAATCGACTTCCTTACAGTACTTAACTGATGCAATAAAAAGTAGGTCGTATCATTCCCATCTGTCTCTGTATAAAGGTATGCCTTCATATATTGAGCGGGCGCTTTCCTCAATATGTGGCTAATCGATGTGTATTCCATCAACCAATAACCACTTCTCGCCATTGACCAATAGAACAGTGCTCTCGCGGTACGACCATTACCATCTACAAACGGATGGTCGTAACCAATCATGAAATGTAAAAGGATGGCTCTAAGTACTGGATGAACAAAAGGAGAGGATGTCTCACCTGCATTTGCAAATTCGCAGAGACGATCTAAGCGCTCTCTTAACTCAGTGTGATTCGGAGGAATATGCAATGTAGTCTCGTCTCTAGGGTCTATTACGTGGATTTCATTATCCCGACGCAACCTCCCAGCATCTTCCGGATTTTCAAGGGTGTCTTCTGTCAGAATTCTATGAAGCTCAAGAATCAAATCCGGTGTTAGCCTCTCTGACTTCAAAGCACGCAAAAACTCCATTGCCCGATAGTTATTGAAGATCATTTTCTCACCGTGGTTCTTCGGTTTCCGGCCAGTCCGCAGCATTGCTGCTGCCACTTGCCTCGTTGTAGATGCACCTTCTAATTGGCTTGAGGTAATGGCCTCTTCGATAAGGGAACTAAGCAAGTATCTCTGCGAGTCCTCTCCCACCGGAGTCCCGGATGAGGAACGAATCTGTCCTGCTGCATCACGGTCAATATGATGCAAATTTATTAGCACTGGGTTTGGCGTCGAAAAATTGAAGGGCCTGCCATGCTTGTCTAGCAAAGGCAGCTTTTGGAACATGGTTGTCCTCGCAAACATGATCGACGCCCACCATTCCTCACGTGACCATCCTTCTGGTGGTGATCTGTACCTAAGATCATGCCAATGCATGTACTTACCATTGGGCAATGGTGTTGCATGGGCTATGACGGCTTGCAGCCGTTCAGAGTTAACACTCCCCAATGCCATGTCTAAGGTGGGTGCTTTTTCTGGAAGCCTCATATTTCTACTAGTTAACCAATAAATTAGTAGGAATTAGTATAGCTATTAGTTCATCCAATTTCCACCATTCTACTAATTCTCTAACTAATTAGTAGAAATTGGTAAACATGCTTCCGCGATGACACGCTTGCCGACAATATTTTCACATTAAAATTAATCAGTTGAATTAAACCGTTGTGGTTCGGCCTGGCGACAACAAGCGTCGGCAACATGCCACGAGTTACGACACCTGTTTGGATTGATGGCTGGAGTAATGCTGGAACAACATGCTTTGGTTTCACTCCACCCAGGAAGCCACGTCATAACCACGCGGTCAAAGAAAAAGGACTTAACCTTTCGGCTAAGTCCTTGAATTTTGGTGGGCCCCCCGAGAGTCGAACTCGGCACCAACGGATTATGAGTCCGCTGCTCTAACCAGGCATGAGCTAGAGGCCCATTCCGCCCCACGTCAGCGGGGCGGGTTAAAGCAGGTCAGGTTTCAGAATCGAGGAAGCTGCGCAGCTTTTCCGAGCGGCTGGGATGGCGCAGTTTGCGCAGGGCCTTGGCTTCGATCTGGCGGATGCGCTCGCGGGTCACGTCGAACTGCTTGCCCACTTCTTCCAGGGTGTGGTCGGTGTTCATCTCGATGCCGAAACGCATGCGCAGGACCTTGGCTTCCCTCGGGGTGAGGCTGTCGAGGATTTCCTTGGTCACTTCGCGCAAACTGGCGAACAGGGCGGCATCGGCGGGAGCCAGGGTGGATTGGTCCTCGATGAAGTCGCCCAGGTGGGAATCGTCGTCGTCGCCGATGGGGGTTTCCATGGAGATGGGCTCCTTGGAAATCTTCAGGATCTTGCGGATCTTGTCCTCGGGCATTTCCATCTTGATCGCCAGGGTCGCGGGATCGGGCTCGAGGCCGGTTTCCTGGAGAATCTGGCGGCTGATGCGATTCATCTTGTTGATGGTTTCAATCATGTGCACCGGGATGCGGATGGTGCGCGCCTGGTCGGCGATGGAGCGGGTGATGGCCTGACGGATCCACCAGGTGGCATAGGTGGAAAACTTGTAGCCGCGACGGTATTCGAACTTGTCCACCGCCTTCATCAGGCCGATGTTGCCTTCCTGGATCAGGTCGAGGAATTGCAGACCGCGGTTGGTGTACTTCTTGGCGATGGAGATCACCAGACGCAGGTTGGCTTCGGTCATTTCGCGCTTGGCGCGACGGGCCTTGGCTTCGCCGGTGGACATCTGCTTGTTGATGTCCTTGAGTTCCTTCAGGGGCAGGCCGATGCGGTTCTGCAGGTCGATCAGCTTCTGCTGCTGTTCAAGGATGGCCGGAGCGGAACGCATCAGGGTGGAGGCGTAGGGCTTGTTGGACTGCACTTCGCCCTTGAGCCATTCCATATCGGTTTCATGGCCGGGGAACACTTTGATGAAGTGCTGGCGGGGCATGTGGGCCTTGTCCACGCACAAGCTGAGGATCTTGCGCTCGTGGTTGCGGGCGGCTTCCACCATGCCGCGCACGGAATCGCACAGGCGTTCGATGATCTTGGCGGTGAAGCGGATGTTCATCAGCTCGTCGCTGATGGCCTTCTGTTCCTTGAGGTAGCCCTTGTCCTGGCTGCCCTTCTTGGTGAGGGCGGCCATGAGCTTGCCGTAGTGGCTGTGGATGACAGTGAAGCGCTCCAGGGCCTCGGCCTTGAGCTTGGCCAGTGCGGCGGCATTGGCGGCGTTGGTGGCGGCTTCGGCGTCCTCCTCGTCCATCTCTTCGTCGATGATTTCCTCATCGTCGGCCATGGCTTCGAGCTCTTCCTCGGGTTGGGCATTGGGGTCGATCAGGCCGTCCACCACTTCGTCCACGCGCATCTCGTCCTTGGCGACCTTTTCAGCCAGCTCGAGGATCTCGGCGATGGTAGTGGGGCAGGCGGAGATGGCCATCACCATATGCTTGAGGCCGTCTTCGATGCGCTTGGCGATTTCGATTTCGCCTTCCCGGGTCAACAGTTCCACGGTGCCCATTTCACGCATGTACATGCGCACGGGGTCGGTGGTGCGGCCGAATTCGGAATCCACGGTGGCAAGGGCCTGTTCGGCTTCTTCTTCCACTTCTTCCGCATCCACCGGGGCGGGGGCAGCGTCGTTCAGCATCAGGTCTTCGCCGGCGGGAGCCTCGTCGAAAACCTGGATGTTCATGTCGTTGAAGGTGGAGATGATCGATTCGATCTGCTCCGCGTCCACCATGTCGTCGGGCAGGTGGTCGTTGATTTCGGCGTAGGTCAGATAACCCCGTTCCTTGCCCAGGGCGATCAGGCTCTTAAGGCGGGTACGCTTGGCTTCCACATCAAGCGGTTGGGGTGCAGCGGGCGCAACCATCGGTTCAGACTTCCCTTTCTTGGGCTTGGAATCTGAGCTTTTGCCGGATTTGGGGGCAGGAGCCGCAGCAGCGGCCACGGGGGCCGGCGGTGCCTTGACGGGTGCTTTCGCCGCAGCAGCTTTGGCGCTGACGGCCTTCTCCTCAACCTTCTTCGCCGCCACGGGTTTGGCCACGGGCTTTTCGGCGGACTTGGCTGGAATAGGTTTGGCAACGGGTTTTGTTGCGGGCTTCGGTGCGGGTTTCTTTGAAGTTTTCACGGGTGTCTTGGCGGCAGGCTTGGGTGCTGCCTTGCTGGGGGCTTTGGAAACTGCCTTGGGAACCGGTTTGGATGCCGCTGCTTTGGAAGCCGCCTTTGGCTCGGCCTTGGGTACGGCTTTGGCCGCCACCTTGGCAGGGGCCTTGGGCGCGGGCTTGGCAGTCACCTTCTTGGCAGGCGCCGTCTTTGACGCAGCTTTGGCCGTGGCGGGTTTCGCAGCGGCTTTGGCAGCGGTCTTGGGGGCTTGCTTCGCAGTTTCCTTGGGCATGGCATTCCTCGGTTCATGAACCCCGTCAAAACAACCGCGTCATGCGGTGCTTTCTCCGGGGCAGGCAAAGCGCAGAAAAAGCGCGCAATTATACACTAGCTAATAAACGGTCTTTTCGCCGCCTTTTCTAGACAACAAAGCGACCAAGTGCTGTCGTTCATCGGCCGACAGGCTGCCCTGGCGGGCTTTGGCGTTGAGCAGGTTGATTTCGTTCTTCCGCGCCGTTTCATGCAGGCGATCCACGGCGTCGTTGAGTACGGCTTCCAGGTCGGCGTCGGCGGTTTCCTCGTGGGCCAGGGCGCTGATGACCGATGCCAACACGCCCTCGTGGTCGTGGCCACGGAAAAACTCCAGCAGCAGCCCCGCCCCACCCCGGGGCAGTTCCCCGTGTTCGATGGCGTCGGCAATGGCATGGAGCAGGATGCCCTCCGGCAGTTCCCGGTCAATGTAGGCCAGGGGCAGCCGGCTGGCCCATTCGGGCTTCTGCACGATGATTTCCAGCAGCACATGGTCGATGGAACCGACGCTGGGGCGGCTGCGCTGGGCGGGGGCGTAGCGCGCCCGGGTCAGGGGCTTGAGGCCGCACTGGGCCTCCACCTCGGCCTGGGACAGTTCGGCCAGGTCGGCGATGGCCTTGGTCAATTGCACCCGCAGCACCGGCGCGGCGATCTTTTGCAGCAGGGGCTTGGCCTCGTGGATCAACTGGGCGCGGCCTTCCGCGGTATAGGGCTTGGTGCGCTCCTTAAGGCCACGCACCAGGAATTCGCTGAGCTTGGTGGCGTTATTGAGCTGCGCCACAAAAGCCTCCCGTCCATGCTCGCGGACGAATTCGTCGGGGTCCTGGTCGCCGGACATTTGCAGGATTTCCACGCTCTTGTTGTCCACCAGGAATTCCAGGCTCACTTCCATGGCGCGCCATGCCGCCCGGTCGCCGGCGGCGTCTCGGTCAAAGCAGAACACCACCCGGCTGGCCTGGCGCAGCAGACGCTGCACGTTGGTGCCGGTGGCGGCGGTGCCCAGGGTGGCCACGGCGTTTTCCACGCCGTTCTGGGCCAGGCCCACCACGTCCATATAGCCTTCCACCACGATCACCCGGTCTTCGCCGTGGATGGCCTTGCGTGCCTGGGGCAGGCCGTAGACCTCGTGGCCCTTCTGGAACAGCGGGGTTTCCGGGGAGTTGAGGTATTTCGGCTCGCCGGCCCCGATCACCCGCCCGCCGAAGCCGATGACGTTGCCCTTCTGGTCGATGATGGGGAACATGATGCGGTCACGGAAGCGGTCGTAACGCCGCCCCTGCTCGTTCACGATGATGAGGCCGCACTCCACGAGGGCTTCGTCGTTGTAGTCGGGGAAAATCTGTTGCAGGCCCTGCCAATCGTCCGGGGCATAGCCCAGGCCGAAACGGGCGGCGATTTCGCCGGTGAGGCCGCGGCCCTTGAGGTAGTCGATAGCCTTGGGCGATGCCTTGAGCTGGTCGCGGTAGAACTTCATGGCCCGCGCCATCAGTTCGGTGAGGGGGGCCTTGCGGGCGGTTTCCGCCGCCCAGCGTTCAGCGTTGGGACGGCTTTCCTTGGGCACTTGCAAGCCGATGTTGGCGGCCAGCTCTTCCACCGCATCCACAAAACCCAGGCCGGAATACTGCATGACGAAGCCGATGGCGCTGCCATGGGCGCCGCAGCCGAAGCAGTGGTAGAACTGCTTGCTGGGGCTGACGGTGAAGGAGGGCGACTTCTCCGAATGGAAGGGGCAACAGGCGGAGTAGTTGGCCCCGCCCTTGCGCAGCGGCACGTAGCGCTCCACCACATCGACGATATCGATGCGGGACAGCAGTTCCTGGATGAAGGAATCGGGAATCATTGCGCAGCGTGTTGGGTGAGGACGGGGCAGTCCCCCATCATCCAATTTAAGCGCTGAGTTTGGCCTTGACCAGCTTGGATATTTCGCCCATATCGGCGCGGCCAGCCACCTGGGGCTTGACCAGGGCGATCACCTTGCCCATGTCCTGGGGTCCGGCGGCGCCGGACTGGGCCACAGCGGCGGCCACGATGGCATCCACCTCCGCCGAGGAAAGGGCGGCGGGCATGTAGGCGGACAGCACGTCCACCTCGAACTTCTCGGCGTCGGCCAGATCCTGGCGCTTGGCAGCCTCGTACTGGGTGATGGAGTCCTTGCGCTGCTTGAGCATCTTGTCGATGATGGCCAGCACTGCGGCATCGTCCAGTTCCACCCGCTCGTCCACTTCCTTTTGCTTCATAGCGGCCAGCAATAGGCGGATGGCGGCGAGGCGGCCGCTCTCCTTGGCCTTCATGGCGGCCTTCATGTCTTCGTTGATGCGGACTTTAAGGGTGGCTGCGGACATGGCGAACTCCTGGAATTGAAAACGCCGAAACCGCCAGCCCACCCGGACGGTGACTGGCGGTTTCGGCTGGAATCACTGTTTGCGGCCGGCGCATACGCCAACCGCAGCAGAAATCAGTACAGCTTGGGCGGCAGAGTTTGGCTGCGGATGCGCTTGTGATGGCGCTTCACGGCAGCGGCCAGCTTGCGCTTGCGCTCTGCGGTGGGCTTTTCGTAAAACTCACGGGCGCGCAGCTCGGTCAGCAGACCAGTCTTTTCGATGGCGCGCTTGAAGCGGCGGATGGCAACTTCAAACGGCTCGTTTTCCTTGACGCGAATTCCGGGCATTTCAATAAACCTTGGTGGGCGGAAAGAGGGCGAGATTGTAGCGGCTGATGGACGCTTGTCAATGATTCCGTGGACATTTTCCGGTTTACCGCCTTTCCGGCCCGCAAGCCACAGCCAAGTACAATGCCGCCCCATGTTGATCCTCGGCATCGAATCCTCCTGCGACGAAACCGGCGTGGCCCTCTACGACACGGATCGCGGCCTGCTCGGCCATGCCGTGCACACCCAGGTGGCCATGCATGAAGCCTATGGCGGCGTGGTGCCGGAGCTGGCTTCCCGCGACCATATCCGGCGCTTGATTCCCCTGCTCGACAGGGTGCTGGCGGAAGCCGGGGCAAAACGGGAAGGGATTGACGCCATCGCCTACACCGCCGGGCCGGGCTTGGCCGGGGCGCTGCTGGTAGGGGCGAGTTTCGCCGAATCCCTGGCCTTTGCCCTGGACATCCCCGCCCTGCCGGTGCACCACCTGGAAGGCCACCTGCTCTCGCCCCTGTTGGCCCGGGACCGGCCCGACTATCCCTTCGTCGCCCTGCTGGTCTCCGGCGGCCACACCCAGTTGATGCGGGTGGAAAGGGTGGGCAGCTACGAGCTGCTCGGTGAGTCGGTGGATGACGCCGCCGGCGAGGCCTTCGATAAAACCGCCAAATTGCTGGGCCTGGGCTACCCCGGCGGCCCGGCACTGGCCGCGCTGGCTGCCCAAGGCACGCCCGGACGTTTCAAGCTGCCGCGGCCCATGCTTCATTCCGGTGATTTCGATTTCAGCTTTTCCGGTCTGAAAACCGCGGTGCTCACCGCCGCCAAAGCACGGGAACTGACGGATGCCGACAAGGCGGATCTGGCCGCGGAATTCCAGGAAGCGGTGACGGAAGTCCTGGCGACCAAGGCCCTGGGTGCCGTCAAGCACTGCGGCCTCAAGGCCCTGGTGGTGGCCGGCGGTGTCGGCGCCAACCGGCGCCTGCGGGAAAGGTTGGATGCGGGGGCGGCCAAGGCCGGGCTGCGGGTTTATTACCCAGAGGTGGCGCTGTGTACCGACAACGGTGCCATGATCGCCTTCTGCGGCGCCCAGCGCCTGCTGGCTGGAGCAGCGCCGCCCGAAGGGGGCGCCTTCACCATCCGCCCACGCTGGCCCCTGGCCGATCTGCTGGTTTAGAGCCTATTTCTTTTCCTGCGAGTCTTGATTGAAGCTGGCGTCGTTGGCCGCCGGGTCCTTCTTTTTGCCGATGCGGCTTTCGGTGCCGGCCAACAGTTTCTGGATATTGCCGCGGTGGCGCTGGATCAGCAGTACGGTCATCACCGACACCACCATCACGTTTTGCACCGGCTGCCCCAGCCAGAGGCTGAAAGCCGGGGCGCTGGCGGCGGCGGCCAGGGCGGCCAGGGAGGAATAGCGGGTGACCACGGCCACCAACAGCCAGACGCCGGCGCAGCTCAGGGCCAGCCAGCCGGAAAAGCCCGCCAGCACCCCCAGGGCTGTCGCCACGCCTTTGCCGCCCTTGAACTTGAGGAAAAGCGGGTAGATATGGCCGGCGAAGGCGGCGATGCCCGCCACGGCGATGCCCTGCCCATCCGCACCCAGGGCGGCGGCGATCTGCATGGCGATCCAGCCCTTGAGGGCATCCCACACCAGGGTCAGCAAGGCGGCCAGCTTGTTACCGGTACGCAGCACATTGGTGGCTCCGGGGTTGCCGGAACCGAAGCTGCGTGGGTCGGCCAGGCCGAAGGCCTTGGAGACGATGACGGCGAAGGGCAGGGAGCCAAGCAAGTAACCCAACAGGGCGATGACGGGAAGATTCATGGCGAAAATGGGGAAGAAAGAGGGGATGGCCTAGAATTCCGCAATTCTAAAGGAGCGTGCGTTTTGGATTTCATCTTCATCGAGGACATGCGGGTCGAAGCCCACGTCGGCATCTTCCCCCGGGAAAGGGTGGCCCCGCAAACCCTGGAGATCAGCCTCACTTTCGGCGTGCCCGATGCCGCCGCGCGCAACGACGACATCAACGACACCATACGCTACGACACGGTGATCGAGCGCATCCGCAAGGAACTGGACGAACGCCACTTCAACCTGCTGGAAACCCTGGGCGAATACGTCATCGGTCTGATGCTGGACGAGTTCGGCGCGCCCTGGGTGAAGATATCCATCGCCAAGATCGGCATCATGAAGGGCGTGCGGCGGGTGGGCGTGCAGATCGAACGGGCCAAGGCCTGACCATCCAAGGGAAGGAAGCGCCATGACCCATCCGCAGAAACTGATCTTCACCAGCCGCATTGCCATCCGTTGGGGCGACATGGACGCCAACGGCCATGTCAACAACACGGAATACTTCCGCTACATGGAGCAAGCCCGGGTGGAATGGGTGCATTCCCTGGGAGCGCGTGAGGTCTGGAACGAGGACATCAGCGTGGTGGTGGTCACGGCGGGTTGTACCTTCATCCGCCAGATGGAGTATCCGGGCGTGGTGGAAGTGCGCATCCTGGCCGAGGCGCCAGGGCGCAGCAGCGTCATGACCCACTATGAGCTCCGCCTCAACGATAACCCGGAGCCTTGCGCCACCGGTACGGCGAAAATGGTCTGGGTCGACGCCAAGGCCGGCAAATCGACGCCCCTGCCCGAAGCGGTGCGCGCCGCCCTGAGCTGACCACCCTATCAGGGCTTGACAGGTGATCGAACGATCACCATCATTGGTGAACCTTCGTTCATCTTTGGGTTTACGCCATGGCACCTCCCAACCGTGACCCGGACCACCTGGCCCGACTACAGGACTACTACGCCCAGAACCACCGCATCCCTTCCCTGAAGCGGATCGCGGAACTGATGGGTTTCGCCTCCAAGGCCGCTTCCAGCGGCTTGATGAACCGCCTGGCGGGGGCCGGTTTCGTGGAAAGGGCGCCGGACGACGACGCCTGGATTCCCGCTGCCGCCTTTTTCGCCCGGCCGGTGGTGGATTCGGTACGGGCCGGCCTGCCCCAGGCGGCCAACGATCCGCGCCAGGAAACCATAGGCATCGACGACTATCTGGTGAGCAAACCCAGTCGCACCGTGCTGCTGTTGGTGAAGGGCGACTCCATGATCGAAGCGGGCCTGTTCGAGGGCGACCACATCGTGGTGGACCGTGGCGCGCCGGCGCGGGTGGGGTACATCGTGGTGGCCATCGAGACAACGAATTCACCGTCAAATACCTGGCCCAGGATAAGCGGGGCTTCTATCTCAAGCCCGGCAACCCG
>RXJP01000021.1:118413-136507 GCA_003963315.1 Rhodocyclaceae bacterium
GTGATCCGCCCGCAGGGGCAATTGGAAGTGTATGGGCTGGTGACCGGCAGCTTCCGCAAATACGGCTGACCGATCAACGACTACCGCCCTTCAATGGACGGTGGGCCGGTACTCGGGTACCCAGTGCTGGAGGTCTGCCTTGACTTCCAAGTATTCCCGATGGGGTAGGGCCAGCCATTGGGCCTGCCGCTCCAGCCAAGCATCGTCCGGCAGGGCATCGGCCTTGGCCACCCGCAGCTTGGGGTGGGGCGTCGCCAGGGTGCTTTCGCTATCCGCCAGGAGTTCCTCGTACAACTTCTCTCCCGGCCGCAGACCTGAAAACGCGATGGGAATCTCCTCCTCGCTGAAACCGGAGAGGCGGATCATGTCCCGGGCCAGGTCGACGATCTTCACCGGTTCACCCATGTCCAGCACGAAAATCTCGCCACCCTGCCCCATCAGGCCGGCCTGCAACACCAATTGCGCCGCTTCGGGAATCAACATGAAGTAGCGCACGATATCCGGATGGGTCACCGTCACCGGCCCGCCCTGGGCGATCTGTTCGCGGAACTTGGGAATCACGCTGCCGCTGGAACCGAGCACGTTGCCGAAGCGCACCATGACAAACCGGGTCTTGCCACCCGTCTTGCGTTGTAAGGCCTGGCAGGTCAATTCCGCCAGGCGCTTGGTGGTCCCCATGACATTGGTGGGATTGACCGCCTTGTCCGTGGAGATCAGCACGAATTTCTCGACGCCATGGGCCATGGCCACCTCCGCCACACAGCGGGTGCCCTGCACGTTATTACGCACGGCCTGCCAGGCGTTGCCGCTCTCCATCAGGGGGACATGCTTATACGCCGCGGCATGGAACACCACCTGAGGACGATGCTCGACAAAAATCCTGTCCAATTGGATCTTGTCCTTCACATCCCCCACCAAGTAGCTCACCGGCAAGGCCGGCATGACAGCGGAAAACTCCTGCTCCATACGGTACAAGGCGAATTCCGAATGATCCACCATCAACAGACGGGCCGGGGCGAACACGGCGATTTGGCGACACAACTCCGAGCCGATGGAACCACCGGCGCCGGTCACCAAAACCACCTTCCCGTTCAGCAAGCCATGCAGTCCCCCGCTATCCAATTGCACCGGGTCGCGTCCGAGTAAATCCTCCAGTTCCACCTGACGAACACTGGAGACAGAAATCTTCCCGGACAAGACATCGGCCATGGAGGGCACCGTCAGTACCTTCAAGCCGCTGGCGACGGCCATTTCCACCGCCCGGCGACGCACCGCCACGGCCACTGAAGGCATGGCCACAATGACGTGTTCCACCTGCAAGCGACGGGCGTGTTCCCCGAGGCTGGCCAGGGGGCCCAGCACCGTCACGCCATGGAGGTGGGAATGCAGTTTGGTCGGCGCGTCGTCCACCAGCCCCACCACCCGCCAACGAGCACTGCCGGACAACTCCCGCAGCAAGGCCGCCGCTGCGCTGCCGGCCCCCATCACAATGACGGGCTGCGCCTCGAACTGCCGCAGCGAAAGCAGATGGCCGTCCCTCCAGGCCCGGTAGAGGAAGCGGCTGCCGCCCATCATCAGCACCAGCAGGATGGGATGCAGCACCAGCACCGAGCGCGGTACATCGGTCAAGCGCTGGAGCATGAGCAACAGCGCTGGGATCGCCAGCCCCACCGTGCCAGCAGCCAGGGCGATGCGGCGCAGATCGGGAATGCTGGCGAAACGCCAGATGCCGCGGTACAGGCCGAACAGATGGAATATCACCGCCTGGAGCGGAATGATCCAGTACAGGTTGCGCACCATGGCCGCCGCGAAATCGGGCGGAATGTCGAAGTTGAAGCGCAGTGCATAGCCGACTATCCAGGCCAGGGCAGCGGCGACCAAATCATGCAGGGAAGCAACGAGGGAACGAGGATTCATGGCGTATCGGCATGCGTCGAAGCGAGGAAACGCAACCAGCGGCGATCAATGTCGCCCATCAATAGCACATAAGCCGCCACCCAAGCCATCAGGCCCGCCACCTGAACGATGGGAGCGCTCCGGGCCAACCCAAGGGCAGCCAAGGCCGCAGCGCCCATCAGGGCATATTCAGCCAGGGCCAGGCGGCGGTGGCTCCAGCCCATACGCACCAACCGCTGATAGTAATGTTCCCGATGGGCTTGCCATACCTTATCTCCCTTCAACAGACGGCGCATCAGGGTCACCGTGGCATCCACGGCGAAGGGAGAAAACACCAGGACAGGAAACCAGAAGGGCCACAAATCCCGGTGCCAGCCCATGATACCGAACACGGCGGCGAGCAGACCGAGTACGGTGGACCCTACATCGCCCATGAAAATGCGTGCCGGATCGAAATTGAAAATCAGAAAACCCAGGGCCGCCGCCGCAACACCGCCGGCCGCAACAGCAAGTCCGGCATCCCCCGCCAAGGCTGCGCCAACGCCATAGGATGCAAATCCGAACAGCGCCATTCCGCCAGCCAAACCGTTAGCGCCATCCATGAAGTTGTAAAGATTCACCGACCACACGACGACCACAGTCAACAATGCCAGCGCCCACCCCCCGTAATGGGGATACAGGGCCAGCAAAGCCGCGCCGACATGGCAAAGCATGCGCAGGACAACCGGCAGGGAAAGCCAATCATCGGCGAAAGACACCGCTGCCAGCAGCAGCACGGCGAGGCAAGTGGTCCACGCCGCTCCGCCAAGAACAAGGGCCGTGACCAGACCGACCAGGATTCCGATACCCCCGCTACGGGGAATCGGCGCCTGGTGCAGGGAACGTTCGTTGGGGTGATCAAGGGGTCCGGACACCCGGAAACGCAACATGGCCCACACCACGGCCCAGGACAACAGGCCAGCGACAAGGGGAATCCAAATACCGGTCATCCTCGTGCTACGTACCAAGCGACGAAGCGGCGGATGCCCTCGTCCAAAGGTGTAGTGGGGGCAAAGCCTGTCGCCGCGCGCAGTGCGTCGGTAGCCGCCTCCGTGGCCAGCACATCGCCGTCCTGCAAAGGCAGGTAACGCTTCTCGGCAACCTTGCCCAACGCATTCTCCAGCCCTTCGATGAAATCCATCAAGGGCACCGTGTGGCTGTTGCCGATGTTATAGAGGCGATAGGGTGCATCACTGGAAGCCGGGTCGGGCCGGGCTGCATCGTAATCCGGGTTGCCCGCCGGGATCACGTCGGCGATACGGAGCACGCCTTCGACGATGTCATCGATGTAGGTGAAATCCCGCTGCATCTGGCCGTGGTTGTACACGTCGATGGCGCGCCCGGCGAGGATGGCTTCGGTGAATTTCCAATAGGCCATATCGGGCCGGCCCCAGGGGCCGTACACCGTGAAGAAGCGCAGGCCGGTAGTGGGCAGGCCGTAGAGATGGCTGTAAGTATGGGCCATCAGCTCGTTGGCCTTCTTGGTGGCGGCGTAAAGGCTGACCGGATGATCCACATTGTCGTGCTCGGAGAAGGGCAGTTTGGTATTTCCGCCGTACACGCTGGAACTGCTGGCATAGACCAGGTGTTTGACCTTGCCGTGCCGACATCCTTCGAGGATGTTTACAAAGCCGACGAGGTTGCTGTCCACATAGGCATGGGGATTCTGGATCGAGTAACGGACGCCGGCCTGGGCTGCTAGGTGGATCACCCGTTCCGGCATTGCATCGGCGAACAAGGCTGCCATGGCAGGGCGGTCCGCGATGTCGAGCTTGTGGAAGCTGAAGTTGCCTTGGGGCGTCAGGCGGGCCAGCCGGGCTTCTTTTAGGGAAACGTCGTAGTAGTCGTTCAGGTTGTCGACGCCGACCACCTGGTCACCCCTGGCGAGCAGCCGCTCGCATACGTGCATGCCTATGAATCCGGCAACGCCGGTGACCAATATTTTCATTACTTCTGTTGCCTGTCCGCCTTGAAGGCCAGGATTTTCGCATACTTGGCGAAGCTGTTCTGGCAACCGATCACGATGTGCACCAGACCGGGCACCCCATCGAGGAACCCCAGGCGCAGGAAATAGAACTTGATGAAGCGGAACAGGGGCGACAACAGCAGTTTCGCCACATTGGCGTCCTTGCCGCGGGCCAGCGCTTCCTCCGCCGCCAGGGAGGTGTAACGGTTCTGTTTGGCCAGATAGCTGTCCAGGGTTTCCGCCGAGTCGTGTAACAAGTCCCCTTGCAGGCCTGCCACCGGCCCTTGGCACACTACTTTTTCATGCACGGCATCCGTCGACCAGCGACCGTGGGCGCGATGGAAGAGGCGCAGGCTCCAGTCGGGATAGCCCTCGCCGTGGCGCAGATAGCGCCCCATGAAACGGTTGCAGCGGGGGAAGCGGTAGGCGTTTGCCGTGGGCGCCGCCAAGGCGGCCAAGATACTTTGGCGCAGCGTCTCGCTGACCCGCTCATCGGCATCCACGCACAACACCCAGTCATGGCTCGCCTGCTCAACGGCAAACTGCTTTTGCGGACCGAAGCCCCGCCATTCCGTCTCCAAGACCCGGGCGCCCTGACTGCGGGCCAGCACCGGGGTGCCGTCGGTGCTGCCGGAATCCACCACCAACACTTCGTCGCAAAAAACCAGGCTCTCCAGGCAGGCGGCAAGCTGGCTGGCGGCATTCTTGGTAATGAGCACGGCGGAAAGAGGGGCGCGGCCTGGGGTCATTGGCTTGGCTATAATTCGGGGCTTGCCCGGATTCTACCGGACGCCCACGCCTGCCCCGCCCAACCACGGCCCATGCGCATCCTCCTTGTCAAAACATCGTCCCTGGGCGACGTCATTCATAACCTGCCGGTAGCCAGCGATATTCATCGCCACCTCCCCGAGGCCCGTATCGACTGGGTGGTGGAAGAAAATTTCGCCCCCCTGCCCCGGCTGCACCCCGCGATCGAACGGGTGATTCCCGTGGCGGTCCGGCGTTGGCGAAAATCCCTACTTTCCCACGGCACCTGGGCCGAGATCGCCGCCTTCAAGGCCGACTTGCGGTCAGTACCCTACGATCTGGTGTTGGACACCCAAGGTCTGCTGAAAAGCGCCCTGATCTCCCATCAGGCGGCCCTTTCCGCCACGGGCCGCCGCTGCGGCCATGATCGCACCTCGGCACGGGAGCCCTGGGCTGCGCGGTTTTACGACCAGGGCTACGCCATCGCCAAAGACATGCACGCGGTGGAACGGAATCGCCACCTGGCCGCCGCCGCCCTGCATTACCCCTTGGATAGTCCCCTCGACTACGGCCTCCGGGCCCAACCGCTCAACGCGGACTGGCTACCCCGTCTCCCCCATGCGGTACTGCTCACCGCCACCTCCCGGGACGACAAGCTTTGGCCCGAAGACCGCTGGATCGCCCTCGGCCACGCCCTTCATGAGCAAGGGCTCACCGCGATATTCCCCGCCGGCAATCCGACGGAAAGGGCGCGGGCGGCGCGGATCGCACAACGCATTCCCGAAGCGGTCGCCGCCCCTGCCCTCGACCTGGCCACTTTGGCCCAGCTACTCGCGGGTGCCGTCAAGGTGGTGGGGGTGGACACCGGCCTCACCCATCTGGCCGCCGCCCTGGCGCGCCCCACCGTGGCGATCTTCACCGGCTCCGATCCGCTGTTGACCGGCGTCCACGCCGGCCCCCGAGCCATCAACCTCGGCGGCATCGGGCATGCCCCGGCCCTTGCCGATGTCCTCCAAGCCCTGACTGCAACGGGCACTTCCGAAGCGGGGGCGATTGCACCATGAGGCCGCGTTTGCTCTACACCCTGCTGCTACGGCTGCTGCTACCCTGGGCACTGCTGCACCTGCTCTGGCGCGGTCGCCGCCAGCCCGAATATTTGCAGCGCTGGCGGGAGCGTTTCGGCCGCTATCCAGAACGCCTGAGTAGGGCGCCACTGATCTGGATCCACGCCGTCTCCGTGGGTGAAACCCGTGCCGCCCAGCCCCTGGTGGAGGCTTTGCAGCAACGCTATCCCGACCACCGTATCCTGCTCACCCACATGACGCCCACCGGACGGGAAACCAGCGTGGCCCTGTTCGGCGACAGCGTGGACCGCGCCTATCTGGCCTACGATTATCCCGGCGCGGTAAGGCGCTTCCTCGATCATTGGCGGCCCCAGTTCGGCATCATCATGGAAACCGAAATCTGGCCCAATCTGGTGGCCGCCTGCGCCGCCCGGCATATCCCCCTGGTGCTGGCCAATGCCCGTCTTTCCCAACGTTCGGCGAAACGCTACGACCGGCTTTCGGCCCTGACCCGCAGCGCCCTCGGCCAACTCGCCGGCGTGGCCGCCCAGACCCCGGCGGATGCGCAGCGCCTGGCCCAATTGGGCGCCCGGGATGTGGCGGTGATGGGCAACATCAAGTTCGACATCACGCCGCCGCCGGAACAGGTGACCTTGGGGGATGCCTTCCGCCAGCGCCTGGGCGGACGCCCCGTGTTCCTTTGCGCCAGCACCCGTGAAGGCGAGGAAGCGCTGATCCTGTCGGCCTGGAAGGCGGCGGACTCCGGCGATGCCCTGTTGGTCATCGTGCCTCGCCATCCCCAACGCTTCGCCGATGTGGCGGGCCTGGCCATGCAGATGGGCTACCAAGTCCAGTTGCGTTCCGACGAGCAGGCGGTGGCGGAGACGACGGGCATCTGGATCGGTGACAGCCTGGGGGAAATGTTCGCCTACTACGGGGCCTGCGACGTGGCGTTTGTCGGCGGCAGCTTGCTGGATTTCGGCAGCCAGAACCTGATCGAACCCTGTGCCCTGGGCAAGCCGGTGTTGATCGGCCCCTCCACCTACAACTTCGCCCAGGCCGCTGCCGATGCCTTGGCAGCCCATGCCGCCCTGCAAGTACACAACGCACGCACCTTGGTCGGCACTGCGCTGGCGCTATTGCAGGATCAGCCCCGGCGGGAGGCCATGGGCATCGCCGCCCTGGCCTTCACCAGCAAGCACCAGGGCGCCACGACGCGCACCCTGGCCTGGATAGAACAGCGGCTTACTCCAGCAGACCGTTGATCGCTTCCAGATCGCTTTCGTTCAGCGTGCCGGCGGCGCCCTTGAGTTTGAGCAGGGCGGCCAGGGTATCGAGACGGGCTTTCTTCAACTTCTGCCGGGTGTCGTAATACTGGCTCTGGGCATTGAGCACTTCGATATTGGTGCGCACCCCCACTTCAAAACCCAGCTTGTTGGACTCGAGGGCGGACTGGGATGACACCAGCGCCGCCTCGAGGGCCCTGACCTGGGCCAAGCCGGCGCTGACGCCCAGGTAGGACTGCCGGGCCAGCAAGGCCGCGCTGCGGCGGGCGTTATCCAGATCGGCGTTGGCCTTTTCCTTCAGGGCGATGGATTGGCTCACCGCCGAACTCACCGCACCGCCGGAAAAAATGGGGATGGTCAATTGCACGCCCACCACGGTGGAGGTGCTGTCCGAGCCCACCTGGGTGGTGATGTTGTTGTCCTGCACGGCACGCCCCCGGCTGGCCACCAGATCCAGGCTGGGCAGATGCCCGGCGCGCTGTTTGGAGACTTCCTGTTCGGCCACGGTGAATTGCGCCTGGGCCGCCTGCACGCCCAGGTAGCCCTGCTCGGCGCTTTCCACCCACTTCTCGCCGTCGTCCGGCTGGGGGCGGGGAATGGCCAGGCCGTTCCGCAGATTCTTCAGGCTCGGGTAGTCCTTGCCCGCCACCAGACGCAATTGCTGGCGCTTCACCGCAAGATCGTTGTCGGCAACGATTTCCTGGGCCGTGGCCAAGTCGTAGCGGGCTTGCGCATCGTGCACTTCCACCACGGTCTTGGTGCCGACCTCGAAGGCTTTTTTCGCCTCCTCCAATTGTTCGGCAATGGCCTTGCGATTGGCCGTCGATGCGGACAGGGCCTCGTCGGCCTGGAGCACATCGAAGTACGCCTGGGCAACCCGCACGATCAAATCCTGCTTGGCCAGGCCGAATTGGGCCTCACTGGCGGCCACTTTGGCTTCCGCCTGGTTGTAACCGGCCCACCGATCCCAACGGAACAGCGGCTGGGTCAGGGTGACCGTCCAGCCCTTGCTGTTGTAGTTGGCGCTGCGCTGCACCGACGGGTTGCTCTGGATGGTGGCGTCGATGTTGTTGCTCTGACTGTTGGCGCTCAGGCTGATGTTGGGCAGCAATCCGGCGCGCCCCTGGGGCAGCGCTTCCCGCCCGGCATCGGCCGCCGCCTTGGCCGAGGCGAACTGGGCGTCGTAGCCCAGGGCATCGCGATAGACCCCCATCAGATCTGCGGCGGAACACGCACCCGCCCCCGCGCCGAAGGCCAGGATCAATGCGGTCGTAAGGAACTTGGGTTTCATGGAGGCTCCGTCTTGCGGGGAAGGGGTTGGGAGTATTCAGTACCGGGGCATGGCGGGATCCACCTGGGCCGACCAGGCATTGACCCCGCCTTGCAGGTTGTACAAGCGGCTGAAGCCCCGCTGCTCCAGGAACATGGCCACCTGCATGCTGCGGCCGCCGTGGTGGCAGATCACCACGATATCGTCATCCGGCTTCAATTCGCCGCTACGGACGGGCACGGTGCTCATGGGCAACAGAGTCGCCCCGTCGATATGACAGATGTCGAATTCCCCCGGCTCCCGTACATCCAGCAGCAGCGGTTTGTCGCGGCTGGTGTCGTCGAGCCAGGCCTTCAGCGCAACAGGCGTAATTTGTTCCATGGCGGTTTTCAGAAAATGAAAGCGGGTTTGACTGCGGTGCGCAGCATCGGGGCGCCGGCTTCCAGCAACGCCTCGCTGCGATAATCGTTCTCGCCCACCCGGGTTACGAGGGTCATGGTCTGAACAGGGGCACTGCCCACCACGGCAAACAGGCGGCCATTGACCTTGAGCTGTTGCAATAGCGCGGCGGGAATTTCCTCCACCGCACCGGACACCATGATGGCATCGAAGGGGGCATGGGCGGCCAATCCCAGCAGGCCGTCGCCGGTTTCCACGGCCACGTTGCCGATGCCCGCCTTTTGCAGATTGGCCTTGGCCACCTGGGCCAGGGCGGGTTCGATTTCCACCGTCCACACCTGCTCGGCATGGGCGGCCAGCAAGGCGGCCATATAACCCGAGCCGGTACCCACTTCCAACACCTTTTCATGCTTCTTCAGTTGCAGGGCCTGCAGGCCGTGGCCCTCGATCAGGGGATGGAGCATTTCCGCACCGTGGCCGAGGGGAATCGCGGTATCGGCATAGGCCAGATTGCGATAGGCGGCGGGGACGAAATCCTCCCGCTTGACGGCCAGCAGCAAGCCGAGGACTTCCTGATCCAACACATCCCAAGGACGAATCTGTTGTTCGACCATGTTGAAGCGCGCTTGTTCGAAATTGACGGAAACAGTCATGGCAACCCCATATATCAGTTAATTCTAATATGCCTCAAGGGCACAGTCAGGAAAAATATTAATTTTACTCCGCCGTCTCCCTGCGCACCTTGAACCAAGCAGCGTACAGGGCCGGCAGGAACAAACAGGTCAAGGCCGTGGCCACCATCAAGCCCCCCATGATGGCAATGGCCATGGGCCCCCAGAATACCTGTCGGGTGAGGGGGATCATGGCCAGGATGGCGGCGGCGGCCGTCAGCACGATGGGCCGGAAGCGGCGCACGGTGGAACTGACGATAGCCTCCCACTGGCTTTTGCCCGCCCGTTCGTCCTGCTCGATCTGGTCCATCAGGATCACCGAATTGCGCATGATCATGCCCATCAGGGCGATCACGCCAAGATTCGCAACAAAACCGAAGGGCGCCTGGAACACCAGCAGGCCGATCAGCACGCCGATCAAGCCCAGGGGGGCGGTGAGCACCACCATCACCGTGCGGCTGATGCTCTGCAACTGCATCATGAGCAAGGTCACCACCGTCAACAGCATCAAGGGCATCACCGCCACGATGGAATCCGAGCCCTTGGCCGATTCCTCGATGGCCCCGCCCATTTCAATGTGGTACCCCACGGGCAACTTGGCCCGCAAGGCATCCATCTTCGGCTCCAGGGCCATGGAAATGGTGGGCGCCTGCACCTTCTGGTCGGCCAGATCGGCGCGCACGGTAATGGTGGGCAGACGGTTGCGGCGCCAGATGACGCCGTCCTCCAACACCGGCACCAGCTTGGCGACCTGGGCCAGGGGCACATGATTGCCGTTGGCGGCGGCGATATCCAGCTCGGGTAAACGCGCCATGAGCTCGTCGCCCCGGCCATCGGCTTCGCGTCCGGCGCGCCAGGTCACGTCGATCAACCGGTCGCCTTCCCGATATTGGGTCATCGCCGCGCCGTTGAGCCAGGCTTGCAGGGTAAGGGCGATGTCCTGGCTGTTCACTCCCAACACCCGCGCCCGCTCCTGATCCACCTCAACCCGCACGCTCTTGACCTTCTCGTTCCAGTCGAGATGCACGTCCCGCAAACCACCGTGGCCGCGCATCAGCTCGGCCACTTGGGCGGCGATGCCCCGCACCACTTCCGCATCCGGCCCGGAGGCACGGAACTGCACCGGATAACCCACCGGCGGACCATTTTCCAGACGGCCGGTGCGGACGCGCAAATGGCTCCAAGCAGGATCGCCGCCATCGAACAGGGTGTCGAGTTTGGCCTTCAGCACTTCCCGTTCTTCCAACCCCTTGGTTACCGCCACGATCTGGGCGAAGTTGTCGCTGAACAATTGCTGATCCAGGGGCAGATAAAACCGGGGCGCACCGTTGCCGACATAGGTGTAATAGCTTTCCACCGTGGGCTCCTTGGCCAGGAGTTCCTCCACCCGCTGCGCCTCCTGGCCGCTGGCCCGGAGGGATGCCGTCTGGGGCAGCCAGATATCCACCAGCAACTCGGGCCTGCTGGAAGCCGGGAAGAACTGCTTCTGCACCGCCACACCGAACAACACCAGGGTCACCCCGAAAGCCGCCGCCGTGGCGGCGATCACCCGCCAGCGATGGACCAGGCACCAGTCCACCAGGGCGCGGAAGCGGCGATAGAAGGGCGTGTCGTAGATGTCTTCGCCGTGCTTCTGCGCCTTGGCCACCAAGGCCACCGGGTCCAGCAGCTTGTGGCCCAACCAGGGCGTGAACACCACCGCCACCACCCAGGAGGTGAGCAGGGCGATGGTGACCACGGCGAAGATGGAAAAGGTGTATTCCCCGGCTGCCGACTGGGCGAAGGCCACCGGCAGGAAGCCCGCCGCGGTGATGAGGGTGCCGGTGAGCATGGGGAAGGCGGTGGAGGTATAGGCGTGGGTGGCGGCGCTGAACCGATCCCAGCCCTGCTCCATTTTCACCACCATCATTTCCACGGCGATGATGGCGTCATCCACCAACAAGCCCAAGGCGATCACCAGGGCGCCCAGGGAAATGCGCTGCAAATCCACACCGAACACCTTCATCAGCAAAAAGGTGAGGGCCAGCACCAGGGGAATGGACAGGGCCACCACCGTTCCGGTGCGCAACCCCAGGCTGAGGAAAGAGACGGCGAGCACGATCACCACTGCCTCCGCCAGGGAGTGCACGAAAAGTTCGATGGAAGAACGCACCACCTCGGGCTGGTCCGCCACCACGTGCACGTCCACGCCAGCCGGCAGGGTGGATTGCAGTTCCTTCATGCGCTTGCCCACCCGTGCGCCCAACTCGGGCACGTTGCCCCCCTTGGCGATCACCACGCCGAATGCAACGGCGGGCTTGCCGTCGATGCGCATCTGCGGGGAAGGCGGATCGACAAAGCCGCGGCTGACCTTGGCAAATTCCCCCAACTTGACCGTCTTGCCATTGGCGATAAGGGGAACGGCGCGCACGGCTTCCACGCCGTCGAAACGCCCCGTCACCCGCAACTGGATACGGTCGCTGGCGGTTTCAACGAAGCCCGAGGGCGCCACCGCGTTCTGCTGCTGCAAGGCGTCGCTGATCTGCTTGGGCGTCAGTCCCAGAGAGGCCAACCGGGAGGGTGAAACGTCCACATTGATGCGTTCCTCCTGCACCCCGAACATTTCGATTTTCTTCACGTCCTTGAGCCCGCGCAGATCGAGGGCCATGTCGTCGGCGTAGCGGCGCAATTCGGCGAGATTGAAGCCGTCCCCGGTCAAGCCATAGATGAGGATGTCCACATCACCGAATTCATCATTGGGGAACGGCCCCACCACGCCGGCGGGCAAGGTACCGCGTATATCGTTCAACTGCTTGCGTACCTGGTACCAGGCATCGGGCACTTCCTTGGGGGGCGTGTAGTCCTTCAACAAGACGAAGATCAGCGACTCTCCCGGCCGGGAGGCGGAACGCACCACGTCGATCCAGGGCGTGTCCTGCAATTTCTTCTCAATGCGCTCGGTGAGCTGGCTTTCCACTTCCTTCACCGTCGCCCCTGGCCACAGGGTGCGCACCACCATGACCTTGAAGGTGAAGGGCGGATCCTCGCTGCGCCCCAGTTTGAAGAACGACAGGATGCCCGCCAGCAGCAACACCGCCATCAGGTACACCACCATCTGGCTATGCTCCAGCGCCCAGGCCGATAAATTGATTTTCCTCATGGTCACCCCATCCTCAGGGCGTGGTCTTGGGCACGGAGGGTGCATCCATGAGCCGCACCTTTTCCCCGGCATGGAGCTTGTGCACGCCGGCAGCCACGAACCGCTCCCCCGGAACCAGGCCGCCGCTCACCGTCGCCTCGCTGTCGCCGTAACGACTGATCGTCACCGGGCGCAGCGCCACCCCGTTGTCCTTGTCCACAATCCACACGGCGGGCTGGTTGCCTTGCTGGAAAATGGCGCCCAAGGGCACGCTCATGCTGGCGCCGCCTCCGTCGCCGAAACGCACCGTTGCGGATAGGCCCAAGGGCAACTGGTCACTGACGCCCAGCAAGGAGACCCGGGCGGGGTAGGTACGGGTGGCGGGATCGGCGGCGGGGGACAACTCACGCACCCGCCCCTTGAACGTCTTACCGCCTTCCGCCCACAGCGCCACCTCCGCCGGCGACCCCACCTTCAGCCCGGCAATGGCATCCTCCGGGATATTGACCGCCACCTCGCGCTCCCCATGATGGGCAAGCCGCACCACGCCCTGACCGGCCGCCACCACCTGGCCGGCTTCCGCCAACACGGCCGAGATGACACCGGCGCCATCCGCCGTAAGGGTGGTGTAGGCCGACTGGTTGCGGGCCAGGGAAGCCTGGGCGGCGGCGGCCTTGTAGGTGGTTTCCTTGCTGTCCAAGGCGGATTGGCTGATGAAGTTCCTCTCCTTCAGGTCACGGTAGCGCTTGGCCTCGGCTTCGGCCAATTGCCGTTGTGCCTCGGCCTGAACCACTTGCAAGGCGGCATCGTTTCCGTCCAGCCGGGCCAGGGCTTGGCCGGCCTTGACCACGGCACCCAGGTCCACCAGGCGGGCGGCGATCTTGCCGCCGACGCGGAAGCCGAGCAAGGTTTCGTAGCGGGCCCGGACTTCACCGCTGTAACTGTGCGTTGCGACAGGGCTGCTTTCTCCCGCCACCAGGGTTTTCACCAAAGGCGGCAGTGCCGGCGGTGGCGACTCTTGGGAACAAGCGGCGAGCATCGCCGTGGCAATGGTCGGAACAATCAAGCGATGCAGTCTCATTTCCGTTCTCCCTCCGGACGGGTCCGCAAACCGTGGAGTGTCAGGTCGATGGATGTATTCAATACCCGCTCCGGGTCGACGCCCTTGCCGCACACGGCAAAGGAATGGCGCCATAGCGCCAACATCAACAACGGGGCGAAGATGACGTGGAAACCCGATTCCACGTCGATGGGACGAAACTCTCCCCGGGCAATGCCGGTGTCCAGCACGCGGCGGATGACCTCCTGCGCCCGGACAATCACCGCGCCGTGGTAGTAAGCGGCAACTTCCGGGAAATTGCCGGCCTCGCCCATGATGAGCTTGGGAATACCGCCCAAGGTGGTGGAACCCACCAGGCGCCACCACCCCAGCAGCATGTCCCGCAACAGTTCGGCCATGGATCCCTGATGCTGGGCGAACATGCGCTCCGCCTCCTCCACCACGGGCACGATGCTGTGCTCGACCACGGCCTTGAAAAGGGCTTCCTTGTTGTCGAAATAGAGGTAAAGGGTGCCCTTCGTGACGCCGGCCCGGGCCGCCACGTCGTCCAGCCGGGTGGAGGAAAACCCCCGTTCCACGAATAGATCGAGGGCGGCCGCCAGCAATTCCCCCGGGCGGGCTTCCTTGCGCCTACGCCGGCCGGGCGCGGGTTTCGCTTCTTCATTCATGGGCTCAGCTTTCGTTACGCATGTACTGCACTTGGAACATGGACGGCTTGTTGGTGGTCGCATCTCCCTGGGTCTTGAACTGCCCCGTGGTGCAATGCATGGCCTGCATGTCCACCGCGGAGAAGACATCGTCCACCGGTGTTCCTGTCCCTTTGTTTGCCGGCAGGTGGGCATCGGGATGGGACATTCCCAGGGTGCCGTTCTTCCACAACTCCCCCCGCCGGTCGTAGGCGAGACCACGAACGATCATCATGGTCTGGGCATCCAGATAGAAAATACGTTTGCTGATGGGATGATCGGTGCGCACCGGAACCGCTTCGAGCACATAGGTTTTTCGCAACTGCCAAGTGACATCCGGAAAGCAGCCCGCCATGCCGGTGAGCCCCACAAACTTGTAACCATCCGACTCCGCGGGCAGATCGGTTTCAAACTTCATTTCGTTGTGGTTGTACATGGGGAGAAGGACGTTACGCATCCCCTTGTAGGTCCACTTCATGTCGGAAATGGCCGCGTTATAACCCTTGAAATCCTCGATCATGGCATCGGAGCCGAGGAAGGCGTCCGTCGTCTGGGCGGGAGCCAAACGACGCACCCGGCGGGTCATCGGCAGGAACATATAGCTGTCGTCGAGCTTGTGGTCGTCCTCGTAGCGTTGGATGAGGAGCTGGATGCCCTTGATGTCCTGGGGGTCGTACACCCGGGCATAAATGGCCATCAGCATGTTGGACGCATTGCCTGGCACTTCCGGCGCGGGCTCGGTCAGGCGGTGTTTGAAACGCAGAAAGTGAAAACTGAATTTCACCGTCCGCTCCACCTTGCCCGTTCGCATATCGCGATAACGCCAATAAAAGGGATTGACTGAGGCGTTGTCTTCCCCGCTCGCACCGTGCTTGTAATTCCAGGCCAGCTTTTCGCCGGCACGGGGATCCTTCAGGTCGGGCTCCTGGGGGAACGGGCGTCCCGCCACATACCCCTCCAGATCGCCGACATTCGGTCCCAACTTCACCGAAGCTGCGTATTTGCGGGTAGCCGCCACGTATTTTTCATTGACCGCAAACTGCGTGGTCGGCCCAACCTTGATCTCATACCAGCCATTGCGCACCACGTTCACCATGCCCGGATCAAGGGCATCGACGAACTGGTCCACATTGGCTTTGCTGATCTGGAGCCCCGGCGCAAGGCCGGGGAAGGCGGGAAACCCCTGCCGATAAGGGTTGAAGGAGGCATCGACGCCATCATCGCCAAAAGCTGCCGTCACGGACATCAGCGCCGCGACGGCCAACATCACCATCATTTTTGATTTCATGGATGCCCTCTCCCTCCCTGGATTTCAGGGTTTCGTGCGGGCACCATATCCCACAGCTACCCCTACCGGATAATTACTAACTGACTAGTTAGTAATTTATTGGCCGAAACCAGAGCTGTCAAGACACATCGACGTAGGGATGGACCAACAGGAAGGCATCCGTCCCTCGAGACGGATGCCTAGTGCGCTAGCGGGACTCTTTCACCAGACGGCCAAAACCGGGCTGGATGGGACGGGCATTGTTGCGATAGAGGCGGGAGAACACCGAGACTTGTTCCTGCGTCACGGTCACGGGTTGCTTGAACACCATCCACAAAACCCCTTCCGAGCAGGGCGGTGTGGTCAGGGAACCCATGTAGGTGTAGTAGGCGCGGTCCGCCGGGAGCAGCTTGTTCAGGTCAATGGGGGTGCTGGGCGACAGACTTTGCCCCACTTCCAAAGGCATGTTGTTCCACAGGGTCTGGATCACGGCCTGTTCCTGCTCACCTTTTTCCAGCAGCACCGCCACTACGGCGATATTGCCATCGTCGTCCTTGTGCACCAGATGGACCACCATGTCGAAACGCTTGCCGCCCACCTTTTCCTCCGACGGCCGATGGAAATGGAGCTGTTTCAGTTCATAGGTCCGCCCCATCACCTTGATGGTATTGCCTTCCGCCGGCGTGACCTGGATGGTGTGGCCGTTGTCCTCGATGCGGAACAGGGTGGGTTTGTAATCGAAGCGGATGCCTTCCAGGTCCACCTTGATGCTGTCGCCGATATCGATGGGGGACTGGCGCTTGCCCGTGGCACAAAGGGCGTTCTTCTCGTCAAGCTTGGCCCAGTTGGCCGGCGCACCGTCCCCTTCATAAGCCCAGTGGATTTCAGCATGGGCAAGGGCGGGTTCGGCAGCCTTCGTCGCAGGCTTGCGCGCCACACGACGGGGGCCGGACGTGGCCAGGGTCAACTCCCGGGTACGCTTGTCCACGTTGTTGAGCACATCCAGGGAAGCTGAGCGGGTCGCGCCTTTTTCCACCACCTTGTCTGCTGCTTTGTCCGCCGGCTTGTCGGCGACCTTTTCCCCGGGCTTGGTATCCGTGGGCTTTTCCACCTGGGATTTATCGATCTTGGGCAGATCGATCATGCGCTTGGGCGGCTCGGTTTTAGCGGCGTCGGACGGTTTATCGATGGTCTTTTCCGCCACCTTGTCGGATACCTTTTCCTTGACCGGTTTGCCCGTGGCGGACTTGCCGTCGGTGACGAATTCGGCATGCATCACCGAGAATTTGGCATCCTTGGATTCGACCAAGGGCTCGGCGCCTTTCTTTTCCCCTGCCTTGGCGGGGGAGGCCGCCGCTACCGGGCGATGTCGGCAGACTTCCTTGAGCAGCGTCGCGTCCATCCCAGCCGTGGCCGTTTGCTCACGATCGCCATAAATCGGCTCGACCTTGAGTACCTTTTCATTATCCAGATACAAGCGCTTAACGGCCGCGTAGCGCTTGCCGCCGCAGTCATAACTGTTGAGCACTTCCACCGCGTTATAAGCAGTGCCACTTTCGGCATCTCCCACGGCTTTTTTCAATACCAGCCTGGACCACGCTTCCACGCGCCCGTTGTCGGTACCCACAACACGGCTGAGATCAAGCTCGACGGATTCACCGGCCCCTGCCGCTATTTTTTGCCACTGGGCCGCCTGGGCTTGCAGGGCAAACAGTGACACTAAAGCGGCGGACACGACCGCCGTGAAGCCAAGTTTATGAAAGCGCATCTTGGGGACTCCCCTTCTTTTTCGTCGTTTTCGAGTCTACGGCAACGAACCTTCGGACTTTAGGGTCTAGAGTCTATTTCAGCAGGGATCGCGTGCCGCGCAGTGGGATGGCGGGATGCAGTGCAAGGCGCCCGGCGTGCAGTGCAGTGATCTGCACAAGCGACGGGCAACACCGCAATGCGCCCGCCATCCCGCTGCCCTCTGGGTTGAGTCCAGGGCCGGCGTCTGCGGCGTTGCAGCCCTTGCCCGTAGATGACTAAGGGCGGCGGACTGCGCCCTGCATCCATCCGCCCCTGGACTCAACGTGGCGCACGAGCCCCGCTGAATTAGACTCTTAGCCTTTTCGCCGGTGCGGTTGCAATGCCTGCCCGCTTCCGGTAGTTTCAGCCGACCCGAAACAGAAAGACCCGGCAATTCCGGAACAAGCCCATGAACGCAAACGATAAATTCCTCGCCGCCCAAGCCCATGTCGACGAGGCGGCGATCCAGCCCCTCCCCAACTCCAAAAAAATCTACGTGGAAGGCTCACGGCCGGACATTCGCGTACCGTTTCGCGAAATCAGCCAGAGCGACACGCCGGCGGCCCACGGCGCGGAAAAAAACCCGCCGATCTACGTTTACGACTGTTCCGGCCCCTATACCGATTCGGCCGCCAAAATCGATATCCGCTCCGGTCTTCCCGCCCTAAGACAGGCCTGGATCGAGGAACGTGCGGACACCGAGCTGCTTGCCGGCCTGACCTCGAGCTTCGGCCAGGAACGCGCCGCCGACCAGGAAACTGCCGCCCTGCGCTTCCCTGGTCTGAAACGCCAACCGCGCCGGGCCAAGCCCGGGATGAACGTCTCGCAGATGCACTA